>JBDTQQ010000001.1:0-24303 GCA_039932075.1 Pseudarthrobacter sp.
CGACGGTTGGGAAGCGCTTTTTGTGGAACGCCTTTCCCGGCGCGGATCCGTTGCCAACAGGGCGAAGGTGGCCGGCCGGATGCCAGTCCACGTTTCCTCGGCCGGGCTCGCACTCATGGCCCACCAGGACAAGTCAGTGCAGGCCGGATACCTTGACCAATTCTCCGATCCCGGCGGCAAAGTGACCGAAGACGCGGTGCGTGCCCTGCTGAGCGAAACGGCCCATCAAGGGTTCGCCCAGCTCGCGGGAGTGGTGGATCCCGACACCTGGGGCATAGCCGTGCCCGTGCTGGACGGACGGCAGCGCGCCGTGGCCGCGCTCGGCGTCGTGGTTCCCTTGCGGGAGATGCGGCTGCAGGCACTGGTGCCCGCCCTGCAGACAGCAGCGCGGGGCATCGCCCGCAGGCTCAGCGACGCCGGCATCTAAGCTCTGATTCCGTTGAATGGAATCAGTGTTACCCCAATCACCCTTCGCGCTGCACACTGATAACCAGACGAACCCACCAGGCTCTGCAGATAGTCAGAGCCCCCGCAACGGAGCGAGGAACAGCCATGGCACAGCGCAAAGTCATCACCACCCAGGTGGCCATCATGGGCGCCGGCCCTGCCGGCCTGATGCTCTCCCACCTCCTTGCCAAGGCCGGCATCGAATCAACCGTCATCGAGGTGCGCAGCCATAAGGACATCTCCGAAACGGTCCGCGCCGGAATCCTGGAACACGGCACCGTCAACCTGCTGGTGGACAGCGGGGTCTCGGACCGCGTGCTCCGCGACGGCGACCGTCACGACGGCATCGAGCTGCGTTTCAATGGCGAAAGCCACCGCATCGATTTCAAGGACCTCGTGGGCGAATCAGTCTGGCTTTACCCGCAGACGGACGTTTTCCTGGACCTCGCCGCACGCAGGAAGGCCGACGGCGGCGACGTCCGCTACAGCGTCACGGACACCACCGTTCACGACCTTGAGGGCAAACCGAAGGTCTGGTTCACCGACTCGGATGGGGTTGAGTACGAGATCCAGGCCGAGTTCCTGGTGGGCGCGGACGGTTCACGAAGCCACTGCCGGTTCCAGATCCCGGAGGCCCACCGCAAGTGGTACTTCCACGAGTACCCGTTCGCTTGGTTCGGCATCCTGGCCGAAGCGCCGCGGAGCTCCGATGAGCTGATCTACGCCAACTCGGACAACGGCTTTGCCCTGATCAGCCAGCGCACCGAGACGGTGCAGCGGATGTACTTCCAGTGTGATCCCAAGGAGAACGTGGCCGAGTGGGATGATGACCGGATCTGGGCCGAATTCCGCGGCCGGGTCAACGGCAACGGCTTCGAGCTCAAGGAGGGCCCGGTCATCGACAAGATGGTCCTGCCGTTCCGCAGTTTTGTGCACACCCCCATGCGCTACGGAAACCTGTTCCTGGCCGGCGACGCCGCACACACGGTTCCGCCCACCGGGGCCAAGGGCCTGAACCTGGCCATCCACGATGTCAAGATGCTTTTTGAGGGACTGGAATCCTTTTACGGCAGCGGTTCCACTGCCCTGCTGGACTCCTTCGGCGACCGTGCCCTGGAGCGCGTATGGAAAGCGCAGCAGTTCTCCTACTGGATGACCACCATGCTCCACACCCCCGCCGATGCCGACGACTTCTCCCGTGCCCGCCAGCTCGGCGAACTTAACTCGGTGGTCTCGTCGAAGCACGGCATGGCCTACCTGGCCGAGGCGTACACCGGCTGGCCCGGAAGCCGCTAAGCCATCAACGGCCGCTAGGCGCCGAGGCGTCCGCCGGATGCCTCGAGATAGCAGGCGCCGCACAGGGATTCGTACCAGACGTCCTGGCCGTCTATGGCAACCTGGTCGCCGTCGAAGACTACGTCGTTGCCTACGCGACGGGTGTTGAAGATGGCTTTGCGCCCGCAGCGGCAGATCGTCTTGAGTTCCTCCAGCGTGTGGGCGACCTCCAGCAGCCGGCGCGATCCGGGGAAGGCGTGCGTCAGGAAATCGGTCCTGATGCCGTAGGCGAGCACCGGGACGTTATCCAGGATTGCGATGCGGAACAGGTCATCCACCTGGTCCGGGGTGAGGAACTGCGCCTCGTCCACCAGCAGGCAGGCCACCGGCTTCTGGTCCACGTGCTCCAGGAGAGCATCGGGGTCATCGCCGGCTGCATGGGCGGCGAAGAGTTCCCGGACGGAGGTGCCGGGCGAGATCAGGAAATCCACGGACCGTGTCATCCCCAGCCGGGAGACAATGTCGGTGTCACCCTTGGTATCCACGTCGGGTTTGGCCAGCAGGACGCGCTGGCCGCGCTCCTCGTAGTTGAAGGCGGCTTGCAGGAGTCCGGTGGACTTACCGGAGTTCATGGCGCCGTAGCGGAAGTAGAGCTTGGCCAAGATGGTCCTTTCAATGGGTCCGGCTATCGATCCTATGCCGAACGCCCGGTCGCCTTCTCGGGGCCGCCGCTGAGGGACGCGGCTAGCTCATGGCCTGCCGGCGGGCAACGGCGCAGCATCGGGCACGGGGGCAGCCTCCGCCACGGTCACCTTGCCCGTCGAAGTGCCGCGCCGTTTCCCCGAAGTGCCTGCGCGCCTGCCGGACCGGCCGTAGACCAGGTACATCGTCAGCCCGGTGATGACCATGAGCAGCACTGTATAAACGAAAGTGTTTGCCACACCCTCCACGCCTTCGGCGCCGTCAGTGTTCGCTTTGATGACCAGGCCCAGCGGCTGGACCAGGGGATGCGCCAGGAAGATGGCTGTGTCGTAGTCATCGAGCATGCTGTTGAAGTTCAACGCGGCGATGGCTGCGGCGGCAGGAAGCACCAGCGGCAGCAGGATCCGCCGGAAGACGTACAGGGTCTTCGCACCCATGATCGCGGCGGCCTCTTCCAGGGAGGAGTTCACCGACGCGAAGGACGCCTTGAGCATGCGGAGCGTGAACGGAATCTTGACCGTCACGAATGCGATCAGCAGGATCACTGTGGTTCCGGTCAGGACGGCGCCGCCCACCAGGGGGTTGGGGTGGTCGTAGCTGATGATGAGGCCCAGGGCGAGCAGGGCCGAGGGCAGGATCCAGGGGATATGGAGGAGGTATTCGAAAAGGGAGCTGACCCAGTTGCGGTACTTCTGCAGGAGCCGGGCCACGAACAGCAGACCGCCCACGGCAATCACCGCGGCGAGTGCGCTGTAGATGACGCTGATGATGAAGGGCCGCAGGCCGGATTCCTGGGTCAGCACGCGGATGTAGTTGTCCAGCGTCAGGCTGCCCGGCGAAAGCTGCCCGGTCTGGATGGCTGCCCCGTCAGCGAATGAATAGAGCACGATCAAAAGCACCGGGAGGCTGTAAACGGCAAACAGCAGGTAGGCGATCACGTGCACCGCAGTGTTGGCTGCCCGGTTGGCGATCTGCTGCTTCTGCAGGGCGGAGGAAACTTTGGACACGGAGAAGTAGGTGCCGCCCTTCTCCAGCCGCGTCATCACCGCCAGCATCAGGATGGTGGCCACGCCCAGGATGACGGCCAGCAGCGCGGCCAGGTCCCGTGAGGTGGGGCTGTTGGTGAAAGTGAGGATCATCGGCGTGATGGTCTGGAAGTCGCGGCCACCCAGTACTTGCGGCGCGCTGAGTGCCCCGAGCCCTGTCAGGAAGGACAGGATGGTGACGGCGAACAGCGTGGGCTTGAGCATGGGCAGGACAACTCTGCGCAGGATGGTCCAGTCAGATGCGCCGAGGTTCTTGGCAGCCTCGATGGTTTGGTAGTCCACGCCCTTGAGCGCGTTGGCCACGAACAGCATGTGGTTGGTGGTGGTCGCAAAGGTCATCACCACCAGGACCGCGAAGAAGCCGGAGAACCACGCCGCATCCATGCCCGGGAACGCCTTCAGGAGCAGGGCCGTGACGATGCCCTTGTCGCCGTAAATGAACTTGTACCCGGCCGCCAGGACGATGCCGCCGTAGATAAAGGTGGACGCGTAACCCAGGAAGAGGACTCTTGAGCCGCGGATCTTGAAGTAGTGCGTGACCAGCACAATGAAGATGCCCACCACGTTCACGGTGATGGACAGCGCCACGGCGAGCATGAAGCTGTTGCCGAGGGACTTCATGGCGCGCTGGGAGGAGAACAGCTTCTCCGCCGCCCGCCCGGAGAAGCTGCCGTCCGGGAAGAACGTTGCGATCAGGACGTTGAGGTTGGGCCAGACCAGGAATGCGGCGATGAACCAGGTCAGTACCGTCCCCACGATCAGGATGAACGGGGAGCGGAGCATGTTTTTCGCTGAGGTCCCGCTCATGGCAGGACCACTGCCTGGCCCTGCCTCTCCAAGGCCTTGCCGGTGTCCGGATGGTACTGCAGCACGTGCCCGGGCTGGACGTACACGGTGGTTGCCGCCCCCGCCTCCGGGTGTGTGGCGCCGTCTTCCTTCACCAGCAGCCGGAGGTCCGCGCCATGGCTCCGCACGATGTAGCGGCTGTGGAGACCGTGATACGTGCGTGAAACCACTTTTCCGGAAAGCCCGACGGCGGTGCCTCCATTGGCGGGCGGCGTCAGTGACGCCTTTTCCACCCGAAGGTAGGACTTGGCAGCGGGGCTGAGTCCCGCACCGGAGAGCCTGTTGAGTTCAGCAATGAACTCGGGTGTCAGCGGCGAACTGTCACCGATGAAGTTGCAGACAAATTCCGTAGCGGCGTCATCGTAAATCGACTGCGGCGTCCCCACCTGTTCCACGACGCCCTTGTTGAAGACGGCCACCCTGTCGCTCATGGCCAGGGCTTCGTCCTGGTCGTGCGTGACGTACACGGTGGTGATGCCGAACTCACTCTGCAGGTCCTTGAGCTGTTGCCGGAGCTGGTGCCGGAGCTTGGCGTCCAGGTTGGACAATGGCTCATCCAGCAGGAGGATCTTGGGCCGCAGCACCAGTGCCCGGGCCACGGCCACGCGCTGCTGCTGGCCACCGGACAGCTCGGCGACGTTCTTCTGCAGCTGCTCATCGCTGAGCTCCACCCGGCGCGCTATGTCGCGCACCAGGTGGTCTGTCTCAGCGGACTTTTCTTTCCGGACCCGCAGCCCGAAGGCGATGTTCTCCCAGACGCTCATGCTGGGAAACAGGGCATAGTTCTGGAACACCATGCCCACCTGCCGCTTGTCGCTTGGTAGCCGGGTGACGTTCTTACCGTCCACATGGACCGTACCGGCAGACGGTTCAATGAAACCCGCCAAGGTGCGCAACGCCGTCGTCTTCCCGCACCCCGAGGGGCCCAGCAGGGTGAAGAACTCTCCGGGTTTGACGTGCAGGTCAAGGTTCGGAATGGCTACGAAATCGCCGAAGGTGACTTCGATGTTGTCTAAGCGGATCATGGATACCTGTCTGAGGAAGAGCCGGCTGGCCCGGCAGCGGTGCGGGGACGAGGCGGTAGGAGAGTCCTACTGCATGTATTCGAGCTCGATCTTCTCCACCCAGGCGCCCATGTTCTTCTGGACGAATCCCCAGTCGATGTCCTGCTGTTTGATGGTCGAGAAGAACTTCACCACGTCGGGGTTGGCCTGGGCGGCGGCGGTCTTGTTGACCGGCATCGAGTTGAACTGTTTGGCGAAGGCGCCCTGCACGTCGGCGCTGCCGAACCAGTCAATGAACTTCGCGGCCTCGGCTTTTTTGTCTGTCCCCTTCACCAAGGCAATCTGCTCCACGGCGAGGGGAACACCGACGGACGGGACCACCGTTTCCACGTTGACCTTGAAGGACTTCTCCCGCTCGGCAATGATCGAGGAGGGCATCTGGCCCATGTCCACTTCACCGGACGCTATCCGCGCGAAAAGGTCGGTCTTGGCCACGGCGGGGCTGCCGTTCCGGAAGTACTGCTCAACCTGCTTCCAGCCCTCGGCAGAGATGCCCAGATCGCCCGAGTCGTCCTTGTAGCGGGAAAGGATCCCGGCGAAAACCAGCTGCGCTGTTGCGGTACCGAGCCCTGTCACCCGCTCGTAGCGGGACTTGAACTCGTCCTTGGTCCAGAGGTCTGTCCAGTCCTTCGGGGCGGCGCCGGCGCTGATCTTGTCGGAGTTGTAGCCAAGGAGGATGGCCTGCTTCACGAGCGGCCAGTACGCCTTGCCGTCACCGTTGTCTCCGACGACCGTGTCCACTTCGCCCGCCCAGGCGGGTTCGAAGGGCTCCAGGGCACCGGCGGCCTTGATCTGCGCGAAGTACATGTTGTTCAGCCCGAAGGCGACATCGGCAATGGGGTTGTTCTTTTCCGCGATGAGTTTGTTCGTGGCGTCTGCGCCGCCGGCCCCCACCACCTCGATCTTGAAGCCCGCCTTGGCGGCCTCCGCGGTCCACCATTCGCCGCGGCCTTCGCCGTTGGAGTTTGTATAGACCACCAGCGTCTCGCCTGTTGGAGCGGTGGACGTCGACGACGGGTCGCCGGACGCGGCGGGGGTTGCCGTTCCGGCACCACAGCCGGCCAACAGGGTGACGGCGATGGCGGCGGCCATCAAAGTCTGCAGTTTACGCACGATCAGGACTCATTTCTGAACTTGGCTCGGAGCATTGTCCGGCAAGCCTATAGCTGGACTCGACAGATGGGGGCGTTAAAAGCTATCGATTCGATAAACAGCCCGGCTGTCTAGTCTGGTCCTGTTGCCGGAACAGTCAGGGCACGGTGCGTAAACGCACGGTGAACCTTGCACCCAGGTGCGTCGGGGTGCGAAGCTGAGTCCCGCCGTCGTCAGTCCTGGTTCAGCGTTTCAGTGAGGTGATGCGTGGGAATCCGGTCCCGGTCGTAGGTGATTTCGGTGTAGCCGTGCGGCTCCGGCTGGCCGGAGGCGCTGAGGTTCACGAAGACGATTTGCTCAATGGTGAGGATGCTCTGACGCGTGATCATGTTGCGGACTTCGGCCCGCATCGTCAACGATGTGCGGCCAAACCGGGTGGCCGTGAGGCCCATCTCGATCAGGTCACCCTGGACGGCAGAGCTGACGAAGTTGATTTCTGAGATGTACTTTGTCACCGCACGCCCATTGCCGAGCTGGAGGATGGCGTAGATGGCGGCTTCCTCGTCGATCCATTTCAGCAGGCTCCCGCCGAACAGCGTGCCGTTGGCGTTAAGGTCCTCCGGCCGCACCCATTTGCGCGTGCGGAAGGTGATGTCGGCTGGTTCCATAGGGTGAGGTTAGCCGACAGGGCCGTGCGGCGCGCAGTGCCGAGGGCTGTGTGACGCCCATCCGCCGCACCTGCCGCTCCCGGGTTGCGTCCGGTCTCAGGCCATGGCCGTGTGTGCTGCGCTGTGCGAGTCGATTGGTTTGGCGTAGCAGTACGAATGCTCCACTCCGGCGTAGGCGCCGAAGTTGGGGACGGGTTCAAAGCCGGAGTTCTCGTAGAAGTTCCTGCCATCGGGCTGCGCTGAGCCTGCTTCGGCCTTGATCCGCGTGATTCCCTGCTTGTGCGCCTCGGCCTCGAGGGCTGCCAGGATGGAACTGGCCACTCCTGAGCCGCGAGTGTAGGGGAGTACGTAGAGCCTCTTGATTTCCGCCGTGGCATCGTCCAGCAGCCTGAGCCCGCCGCAGCCCACCGGCTGGCCGGAGCCTTTGTCGTAGGCCACGAGGAAGACGGCGCAGTCGGCGCCCGACGGCGGAACCCCGGGTTCATGGTCAGGCGTACCGAAGCGGGCGTCCAGTTCTGCCTGCTGGGCCCGGCGCAGATCGGCACCCACGGGGTTGGACCAGGTCACGGCTCTGATGTTGAGACGGGGGTTGGTCTGCATGACTGCCTCGATTCGCCGTTGGGTTATGCCTGACAAACGTAGTGGCCGGCGGTTACGCCGGTGTTTCCTCGCCGTAAGCAATGAGAGAACAGCGGAAGGGCCAGCTGGATCATCCTCGATGGCCTAGTTATCAGGCGGTCTAAGATGATTGTATGGGCTCCAGAAACGAAGGTTCCGGGTATTGGTACGGGCCGGATGGCCAGTTGGACTACAGCGCCGCAGTGTTGAAATCCCTCCGTGACTACCGCACCGCCGAGACAACCGTCCGGCGCTCCACCCGCGACTCCATGGGCATGGGGGAGACCGACATCCTCGCCTTGCGGTACCTCCTGCGCGTACAGGCGTCCGGGGGCACCGTGGTGCCGAAAGACCTGAGTCACTTCCTTGGCATAACAAGCGCCTCCACGACATCCCTCATTGACAGGCTCGTGGCCAGCGGCCATGTGCGGCGGGAGCCTCATCCGACCGACCGGCGGTCGGTGGTGGTGGTGCCGACTGCCGAATCCGACCGTGAGGTCCGCGAGACTCTCGGTGACATGCACCGCCGAATGATGTCCGTGGCCGAGGGCCTCACGGCTGAGGAGGCCCGGGTGGTGGTGGAGTTCCTGCAGGAGATGACCTGCGCCATCCAGGTGGGACACCAGGACGCGCAACAGACGTAGCTAGCCCAGCTAGTTAGTTGGACTAGTAATATGTATGCTTAGGATTAGTCCGGAAGATCCTAAGGGAGTCATGAGCGCCATCAACGCATATTTTGAGGCAGTACCGCTGGGTCCCGTTTCCGCACCCGCCGCGGGCCAGGGCGAATGGCCGGTTCACTGCGCCACGGAGATGGAAATGGTGGTTCCGGCGGTAGGCGGAACCACCGTCGAATACACGTTTGAGCTGGAGGAGGGGCCCGTCCTGCTACCTCCCGTTTGGCGCTGCAGCTGCGGCTTCCAACTCGATGCCTGGGCGACCGGCTGGCCGGAACTGGCAGAAGCACCGTTGACGCCTGGGCAGCGAGTACCGGCCCTCACCGTCAGAGCATGACAGCCCTGGCGGTTACGCCTTCGGCGGTGGCCTCTACGAATGGCAGCCTGCCTGAAGGGGTGCTGGTGGGCGGCCGCTTCCACCTGAAGGAGCAGCTGGGGCGCGGGTCCATGGCCCGGGTCTTCCGCGCCGCGGACCTGGCGGGCGGCCGCGACGTCGCCGTGAAGATCGCGGTTGACGATTCGCCCAAGCACCGCGGGAGAATCGCCAACGAAGCCGCCGTCCTGGCTAGCTTGGATCATCCGTCGGTGGTCACCTTCTTTGAGGAAGGAACCATGCCTGGGCAGGGGGAGTTGTCAGGACGGCCCTACATTGTGGAGGAACTGGCACTTGGACGCAGCCTTGCGGAAGCAGTCCGCGGCCCGTTGCGCTCCCCGCTGGAGATTGCTGCCTTGGCTGTCGGACTTTTTGATGGCCTCAGCCACCTTCACGGCCGGGGTTTGGTGCACCGGGACATCAAGCCCGCCAACCTCATGCTCAGCGGGCTGCGGCGAAGCCCGGTCCGGATCGTCGACTTCGGAATCACGGCCGCCGCGGGCGCGGCGCCCGAGCCGGGCATGTCGTCAGGAACTGTGCACTATATGAGTCCGGAGCAGGCCTCAGGTGGCGCCGTGCGGCCGTCCTGGGATGTCTACGCCTTGGGCCTGGTCCTCCTGGAATTGCTGACCGGTGCGAGGGCGTACACCGGCACGGCTGTGGAATCGCTTGTGGCGCGGACACTGCGCAGCCCTGTGGTTCCGGCGGCGTTGGGGCCCGGCTGGGTGGCACTACTGCGTGCAGTCACTGCCATGGACAGTGCCGCACGCCCCTCCGCAGCGGAAGCAGCGGTCATGGCCCGGCGACTGGCCGCCATCCCACAGCCAGCAAGGCTCCTGCACCGGCGCTGAAAGCGCGCAGCCGCATCGGGCTGTTACGGGCCGGCCACGTCCGTGCCCGTGGGGTCCCCGGCTGTGGGGTCCGCAAGGGCCAGCCCGCCGACGGGGCTGCCGTCCCAGTGGATCAGTTTCCACCCCGAGACGGGATCCCCTTCCACCGCCACGATGCCGGTATTAGCCAGTACATGGCGGGCGGCGAACTCGTGGTCGGCGCCGGCGGCGCGCAGGCCTGCCCACGTGCGGATAGCGGCGCCGTGGCTGACCACGGCGACCACGGCGGAGTGCAGGCTCCCGGTGGCGCGTTCGGCAATCCTGGCGATGTCGGCGTCGTACCTTTCAAAGAATTCATGCCCGTCCGGGCCGGCAGGCATCCGCCGGTCCAGGTCGCCGGCCGCCCAGGAGAAGACCGTGGTCATGTACTGCTTATGGGCTTCGTGGTCGGTGAGCTTCTCCAAGGAGCCGGCCTCGATTTCGTGCAGTCCGTCCAGCACTTCAACCTCGAGGCCCTGCATCCTGGACAGCGGTGCTGCAGTGATCTGGGTCCGCACCAGCGTCGATGCGTATAGTGCGCCGATCTGTTCATTGGCCAGGGACCGGGCCATGGCCGCCGCCTGCCGCTCGCCCAGTTCGGTGAGCCCTGGCCCCGGGTGGGCGGTGTCCAGTTGGCCGAGTACGTTGCCGGGGGTCTGTCCGTGGCGGATGAGGAGCAGCTTCATGACTCCAGTTTCGCACCTGCGGGCCGCGGGCTGCCGCAACTGGAAAACGAAAGCGCCGGGCCCTTGGGACCCGGCGCCGCCGTCGTACTTTCTGCGGGCTGAGAGGCCGCCCTACTTCAGGTGATCCACCAACTGGTCCGCGATGCCCGTGTACTTGCCGGGCGTGAGGGCGAGGAGCCGTGCCTCGGCGCCGGCGGAGAGGCCCAGGCTCTGCACGAACTCCTGCATGCGGGCCGCGTCCACGCGCTGTCCGCGGGTGAGGTCCTTGAGCCGCTCGTAGGGGTTTTCCATGCCTTCGACGCCGGCGATCGCCTCGGCGCGCATGACCATCTGGATCGCTTCGCCCAGGACTTCCCAGTTGGTGTCGAGGTCAGCAGCCAGGACGTCCTCGGCCACATCGAGCCGGTCCAGGCCCTTGACGACGTTGGAGATCGCGAGCAGGGAGTGGCCGAATGCCACGCCGATGTTGCGCTGGCTGGACGAATCGGTGAGGTCGCGCTGCCAGCGGGAGGTGACCAGGGTGGAGCCCAGGACGTCCAGGAGGCCGGAGGAGATCTCCAGGTTGGCCTCGGCGTTTTCGAAACGGATCGGGTTGACCTTGTGCGGCATCGTGGAGGACCCGGTGGCACCGGCCACCGGGATCTGGGCGAAGTAGCCGATGGAGATATAGCTCCAGATGTCCGTGCAGACGTTGTGCAGGATCCGGTTGAACCGCGCGACGTCGGCGTACAGCTCTGCCTGCCAGTCATGGCTCTCGATCTGGGTGGTCAGCGGGTTCCACGTCAGGCCGAGGCCCTCCACGAAGGACTTCGCAACCTGCTGCCAGTCGGCACCGGGAACGGAAGCGACGTGGGCGGCGTAGGTGCCGGTGGCGCCGTTGATCTTGCCCAGGTATTCGGTTTTGGCGATCCGGTCCAGTTGGCGGGTCAAGCGGTGCGCGATGACTGCCAGTTCCTTGCCGAGGGTGGTGGGAGTGGCGGGCTGGCCATGGGTGCGGGACAG
The DNA here is from genome assembly GCA_039932075.1 of Pseudarthrobacter sp. Lineage (GTDB taxonomy): Bacteria > Actinomycetota > Actinomycetes > Actinomycetales > Micrococcaceae > Arthrobacter. The sequence goes on from JBDTQQ010000001.1 coordinate 11,366, forward strand.
CATGGGAACTGCGCGGTTGTCCTTGGCCATTTGGCTGATCTGCGCTACCAGGGCGCGGGCGGCGGGCAGCCACACGTCCTCCACAGCACCCTTGACACCCAGGGCGTAGGAAAGGTTGTTGATGTCTTCGGACGTGCAGCCGAAGTGGACCATTGCCGTCAGGTTCTCGATGCCGATGCCTGGGAGGCGCCGGCCGATGTAGTACTCCACGGCCTTGACGTCATGGACCGTGACGGCTTCGATTTCCGCCAGTTCAGCGACGGAGGCGGCGTTGAATTCCGTGACGATGGCGCGGAGCTGGTCCTGCTGCTCCTGGCTCAGTGGGCCTGCCCCGGGGAGGACGTTGTTGCTGGTCAGGTGGATGAGCCATTCGACTTCCACCGCCACGCGGTCACGGTTGAGCGCCGCTTCGGACAAGTAGTCAACGAGGGGTGCGACGGCGGACTGGTAGCGGCCGTCCAGCGGGCCCAGGGCGATCGGCTCCGGTGACGCGGCGAGGGCCAGGCGTCCGGAGGGCGTGCGGGTGTCAGCTGTGGCGGCAGTTTCAGGCATGTGCTGATTCTTTCACGAAGTCCGGCCGCGGCTTAAGCGGGACCTCATGCGGGCGCCCACGAGGGAGCTTCCGGGTGACTTGTCCACATAGCCGACGGCGGTGCTCCCGAGGCAGGGGCATCTTCCGTAGCGTGAGGCTCAGGCATGAAGCATGACACGACACGGCAGGCAGCGCTGTGATCAGGCAGGGGGACGAATGACCGGTGATTCGATGACAGCTGAGCTGGCAGCGCTGCTGTCCCGCGGCTACGGGGCTCAGAACCTGGCAGCGCGAGTGGCCTTATGCTCGGACCAGGTGGCACGGGTTCTTGCCAGCTTCCGGGAGATCCAGTTGCTGGAGTGGCAGTCTCCTGCCGGGCGGGCGTACCGGAATACCGTTGCTCTCCAGGAAGTCGCGCTGGGCCGCGTGCGTATGCAGCTTGAGGACGCACTGACGGTGGTGACCCGTTACTCGCACGAAGCTACGGCTGTAGCGCCCAGCCAGACGGGACAGTTCCCATGGCCGAGATGACGCCTGCGGGCAGCGGTGGTCCGCTGGAGCCCGTTGGCCCAGCGGTGGACGGTGGGTTGGAAATCCGGGGCGGCGTTGGCGGGATTACTTTCCAGCTCGAAGAACTCGTGGGCGGGGCCGAGAAATTGGACGGTCTGGCCGAAGAGTTGGCCGCAATTGAAACAGAAGTGCACCGGATCCGGACCAATTTGGGGCCCTACCAGTTCGGGGATTCACCCTCGTGGGCCGAGGCTGTGTCCGCCCTGACCCGCTCCAACGCAGGCGTTCAGGTTGTCCGCACAGAGCTACAGTCGATCAGTCGCCACGTGCGTGCCAGCAAACGGGACTATGAGGTAGCGGAGACGCTGACCAGCGTCTTTGCCAACATGGGCGTTCCATCGATAAAGGACTTTGAGCATGTGCGCCTGGACGATCCGTTGTGGCCGGACCTTCGCGGAACTGATTTGGCGCTCCGTAACGTGGTGAAAGCCAAGCAGGACATTTTGAGCATCGCAGAAACCCTGTTCCCCGCACTAAAACCCCGCCGTATCGCGGTAGAGCGCATGGAAACGCTGCCCGTTGACTTCGACGGTTCTCCGGCTTCGCTCCTGGAGCGTGCGCGGATCATCGACGAGAGGGGGCCTGGCTACCTTGAAGTTCTCGAAACGGACACCGGGGGACAGAAGGCCTATGTGGTGGTTATTCCCGGTACACAGGCAGGAGGCGAACTGGGGGGAGCCAATCCGTTCGACGAAGCGGGCATTGCAGAAGCCGTGGGGCACCGGTCCGCTGAAGTTAATGCTGCCGTACTCGCGGCTTTACAGGCGGCCGGCGCAGAAAAGGGGGCCCCGGTTGTGGCCGTTGGTTACAGCCAAGGTGGCATCCACGCGATGAATCTCGCCGCCGACGAGCTGTTCCTCGACGAATACGACATGAAGTATGTGCTGACCGCAGGCTCACCGGTGGGCGGCATCGCACCAGCTGTAGGCGTCACGTGCCTGCATTTGGAGCATCGCCAGGATGCAGTTCCCGGGGGAGACGGGACTCCGAACCCAGACACGCGGAATAGGGTAACCGTGACGCTCCTAGACCAGGTGACCACGCCGGAAGGCGAGGAAGTTGGCCTCGGCCCGGGCCACAGGCTAGCCAACTACCAGGATGCAGCCCGGCTGGTAGGGGCCAGCCACGATCCCACGCTGACAGATTCAACTGCAGTACTTGCCGGCGTGCTGGGAGCTGGCGGCACGGCAACAGCCACACGCTTCGCACTGACCCGGACCCGTAGCGAACCGGCGAATGCGCCCGGTCCAAGGCTGCAGCAGGGGCCGCAGCCTTCACCCCAGCAGTCCGAGGCTCAGCGGCAGGTGACCACCGGGAAGATGCAAGGTTGAGTGGGCCGTTGGCCGGCCGGCGGGTGGGCCCTGTGGCCTACGGCCGGCCGATTCGGCGCTGCGTTATCCCCTGCGACCGCCCGGCACCCTTCCCGCCACGAGCGAGATGAGGGTGATAATGATGGCCGCGAGGACCGCTGTCCAGAAGAACGAGTCGATGGTGAAATGCACCGGCGTGTAACTGCTGAGCCAGGACGTCAGGTAGAGCATGGCGGCGTTGATGACGATCGTAAACAGGCCCAACGTGAGGATGGTGATGGGCAGGGACAGGAAGCTGACCAGGGGACGGACAAACGCGTTCACGACGCCGAAGATCAGCCCGATGAACAGATAGGCCAGGATGATGCCGATGGTCTCGGTGCCCTGCGTTACGCCCGTGTTGGCGACGGCCTCGGTAGTGGCAGAAGTGGAGATATCCAGGCCCGGCAATATCCAGCTGGCAATCCAGAGGGCCAGCCCGTTGATCAGGACCCGAACAATAAAGGAGCGCATGGGTTTATGCTGTCACACCGCCCTGTGAGCTGCCCGGACGCCGGCTCCGCCGTTCTTCCGGAGAAGTAGGCTAGTTTGCATGACGTCATCAGAGATCCTGCCCGGGGAAATCCGGCCACGCCCCGTGGTGGGCCGGCTTCCCCGCTACGCCGCAGGAAAGCCCCCTGTTGCCGTGGACGGGCTGGCCAGCTACAAACTCTCCTCCAACGAGAACCCCCTGCCACCGCTCCCGGCAGTGCTTGAGGCCATCGCAAACCAAACAGACTTCAACCGCTACCCGGACCCGCTGAGCAGCAAGTTGCGTGGTGCGCTCGCTGAGTTCCTGGACGTCCCGGCGGAGGACATCGTCACCGGCGCCGGAAGCCTCGGTGCCCTCAACCAACTCCTTTCCACCTTCGCCGGGCAGAACGACGACGGCAAAGCCGACGAAGTGATCTATGCGTGGCGCTCCTTCGAGGCCTACCCCATCAGCGTTGGCCTGGCAGGCGCGGAAAGTGTCCGGATCCCCCTGCTGGCCGACGGGCGCCATGACCTTGCAGCCATGGCTGCCGCTGTCACGGTGCGCACCAGGGTCATCCTGCTCTGCACGCCGAATAATCCGACCGGCCCCATCCTGACTGCCGCGGAAACGGAACGGTTCATCCAGGCCGTCCCGGCTGACGTTGTGGTGGTCATTGATGAGGCCTACCAGGAGTTTGTTCGCGCCGGGGACGCGGTGGACGGCATCGCCCTTTACCGCCGATACCCCAATGTTGTAGTCCTTCGGACGTTTTCCAAGGCCCACGGACTCGCTGGCCTGAGGGTGGGGTACAGCGTCTCCAACCCGGGCCTGACCCAGCACCTGCGGGTGGCGGCCACGCCATTTTCCGTGTCACAGATCGCCGAGCAGGCGGCGGTTGCTTCGTTGCAGAATTACCCCCAGGTTGTAGAAAGGGTACAAAGCATCGTGGACGAACGTGACCGCGTGACGTCAGGGCTGCGGGAGCTGGGGTGGTTCGTGCCCGAGGCCGAGGGTAATTTTGTCTGGCTCGACCTGGGTGACAACAGCGCGGAATTCGCCGAGCTGGCAGGGGAGCAGGCGCTCTCGGTGCGTGCGTTTGACGGCGAGGGGGTTCGGGTCAGCATCGGCGAACCGGAAGCGAACAGCCGGTTCCTGGCGCTCTGTGCGAACTATACAAAGCCGCCACGGCGTTCCTAGCGCTTAACGTGCGCTTGGACGAGGACCTACTGAAGATAAAGTAAGGACCAGTAAGCCAATATATATGCCGGACGCGGAATGCATTCCGCAAGCGGCATATATCCCAGCGACATTGCAACGCATCCGCATGCGGCAAGCAAGGAGACGGTATGGGCGCCACACATTTGCCCTCCACCGAGTTCGACGGTACAGCGGTAGACGACCAGCTTGAGGCCGAGGCCGAGGCCCGCCTGGGCGGCCCCGCCGAGCCCATGGTGCAACTGCTGGCGCCTGACGGGACGTTGGGCACCGACCCGGTTTTCTCGGCGTACGCGGACAGGCTGGACGCAGAACAACTCCGTGGCTTTTATGCAGACATGGCCAAGATCCGCCGCTTTGATGTCGAGGCAACGGCGCTCCAACGCCAAGGCCAGCTGGCTCTCTGGGTCCCGCTCACGGGGCAGGAAGCGGCGCAGATCGGCTCGGGACGTGCCAGCCAGCCGCAGGACTACATCTTCCCCACGTACCGCGAACATGGTGTGGCCCTGACGCGCAACGTGGACCTCGCCGAACTCCTCCGCCAGTTCCGCGGCGTCTCCAACGGCGGCTGGAACCCCAAGGACACCAATTTCCACCTCTACACCCTGGTCCTCGCCGCACAGACGCCGCACGCCGTCGGCTATGCCATGGGAATTCAACGGGACCAAAAACTCGCGGCCGCGGCGGCCGGGGACGGGACCGACCGCCCGGCCGAGCCCAAGGCTGCAGTCATGGTGTATTTCGGGGACGGCGCCAGTTCGGAAGGCGACGTCCACGAATCCATGGTGTTCGCCTCGTCCTACGACGCCCCCGTGGTGTTCTTCTGCCAGAACAACCACTGGGCCATCTCGGTGCCCAGCACCGTGCAGACGCGCATTCCGCTGTCCAACCGGGCCAAGGGCTACGGTTTCCCGGGCATCCGCGTGGACGGCAACGACGTCATCGCCGTCCATGCCGTTACCGAATGGGCCCTGGAACAGGCCCGGGAGGGCCACGGCCCGGTGCTGATCGAGGCCTTTACGTACCGGGTCGGCGCACACACCACGGCTGATGACCCCACGAAGTATCGGGAATCCTCCGAAGAGACTCTGTGGCGGGCCAAGGATCCGCTCGACCGCCTGGAAAAATACCTCCGCGCCCAGGGGTTGGCGGACGACGCGTTCTTCGCGCAGGTCAAAGCGGACGGCGACGAACTCGCCACCTATGTCCGCAAAACAACCCACGACCTCGAGACCCCGGACATCCGGACCGCCTTCGCCAACACCTACGTCGAGGCCCATCCGCTGGTGGCGGAGGAGCTGGCCTGGTTCGAGGAGTACAGCGCCGGCTTCGCCGACGAAGCGGCGGCCGGCCTCCCCGGGGCCGCCGGCACGGAAGACGATGAAGCAGCGACAGGAGTGGCCCGCTGATGACCACCATGACCATAGCCAAAGCCATCAACGAGGGGCTGCGCGCCACCCTGGATAACAACCCCCGTTCGCTGCTTATGGGCGAGGACATCGGCGCGCTGGGCGGCGTTTACCGCGTCACTGACGGTCTCCTGGCTGAGTTCGGGGCGGACAGGGTGGTGGACACGCCGCTGGCGGAGTCCGGCATCATCGGCACGGCCATCGGCTTGGCCCTGCGCGGATACCTGCCCGTCTGCGAGATCCAGTTTGACGGCTTTGTCTTCCCTGGCTTCAACCAGATCACCACCCAGCTGGCCAAGATGCACGCCCGCAGCAACGGAAACCTCACAGTTCCCGTGGTGGTCCGTATCCCCTACGGCGGCGGCATCGGTTCCATTGAGCACCATTCGGAATCACCGGAGGCGCTCTTCGCCCACACGGCCGGCCTGCGGATCATCACGCCGTCGAACGCCCATGACGCCTACTGGATGATCCGGCAGGCCGTCGAGTGCCAGGACCCCGTCATCTTCTTCGAACCGAAGCGCCGCTACTGGCTCAAGGGTGAGGTGGATACCGAGTCTCCCGGTGCTTCGGCGGATCCGTTCAAGGCACACGTGCTGCGCGCGGGCACCGACGCCACGGTGGTGGCCTACGGGCCCCTCGTGCCGGTGGCACTTGCCGCAGCTGACGCCGCGTCTGAGGACGGTCACAGCATCGAGGTCATCGACCTGCGCTCGATTTCCCCGATCGACTTCGATACCGTCACCGCTTCCGCCAAGAAAACCGGCCGCCTCGTAGTGGCCCACGAGGCCCCGACCTTCGGCGGTATCGGCGGCGAGATCGCAGCCCGAATCAGCGAACGTGCGTTCCTTTCGTTGGAGGCTCCCGTGATCCGCGTCGGCGGCTTCCACATGCCGTACCCGGTGGCTAAGGTCGAGGAAGACTACCTTCCCGGCATCGACCGAATCCTCGAGGCGCTGGACCGCGCCTTGGCCTACTAGGCGCCCCGCATCCGTTCACGCTTGCCGCAAAAGAGGACACCATGACTCTCAACAAGTTCAACCTGCCCGACGTGGGCGAAGGCCTCACCGAGGCGGAAATCGTCGCCTGGAAGGTCAAGCCGGGTGACACGGTGGCCGTCAACGACGTCCTGTGTGAGATCGAAACCGCCAAGTCACTCGTTGAACTGCCGTCCCCGTTTGCCGGGACCGTCACCGAGCTCCTGGTCTCCGAAGGCGTCACCATCGACGTCGGAACGGCCATCATCAGCGTCTCGGATGCAGTCTCCGGTGACCCCACCCCCGCCGATGTCCCCGCTCCGGCCACCCCGGTACAGCCGCTGTACGGCAAGCTTCCAGCGGACGACGGCGACACTTCCGGTGGTGCCCCGGCCGGCGGTCCGCTGGTGGGATCGGGGCCCAAGGCGGACGCCGTCAAGCGCCGCCCCCGTAGATCGGCTCCGGCCGCTGCCCTGTCGATGAACGCCCCGGAGATCGAGCCTGTACAGCCCCACTCGCTGGCCGAAGTCTTCGCGGGGCGGCAAGAGGCTGCCGACGGCGCTGGCAACCGGGCCCCGGGCCAGGCCACCCTCGTCGATACCCGGCCCACCCTCGGCGGAACCATCACCGGCCTGGTGAACCGGGTCCTGGCCAAGCCGCCGGTCCGCAAAATCGCCCGTGACCTGGGCATCGACCTCGCCGACGTGGTGGCCACAGGCTTCCGCGGCGAAGTCACGCGCGAGGACCTGGTCAGCTACCAGTCCCAGCGCGATGCCGAACTGGACAAGGCCGACGGCTTCTGGGGCAACGCCGGCAAGCCCCATGACCAGCGGATAGAACGCATTCCCGTCAAGGGGGTCCGCAAAGCCACCGCGAAGGCCATGGTGGAGTCGGCCTTCGCGGCCCCGCACGTCAGCATCTTCGTTGACGTTGACGCCAGCCGCACCATGGAATTCGTCAAGCGGCTGAAGGCCTCGCGTGACTTCGAAGGGGTCAGGGTGTCGCCGTTGCTGATCCTGGCCAAGGCCGTCATCTGGGCCGCCGCCAGGAACCCCAGCGTCAACGCCACGTGGGTGGACAACGTGGACGGCACGGACACCGCCGAGATCCAGGTCAAGCACTACATGAACCTGGGCATCGCCGCGGCCACCCCGCGCGGGCTGATGGTGCCCAACATCAAGGATGCGCAGGATCTCTCGCTCAAAGAGCTGGCGCTGGCCCTGAACAACCTGGCAACCACCGCCCGCGCAGGCAAAACCCGGCCCGCCGAGATGCAGGGCGGAACGCTCACCATCACCAACATTGGCGCGTTGGGAATCGACACCGGAACGCCCATCATCAACCCCGGCGAAGTGGCCATCGTGGCCTTCGGTACCATCAAGCAGAAGCCCTGGGTGCTGGACGGCGAGGTCATTCCGCGCTGGATCACCACCCTTGGCGGTTCCTTTGACCACAGGGTGGTTGACGGCGACCTGTCCGCCCGCTTTATGGCCGACGTCGCCGCGATCCTCGAGGAGCCGGCGCTCCTTCTTGACTAGGGATTCCAGAGCCGCGGGCCCGGCGGCGGTCCGTGCCAGGAACCGGGCCGCCAGATGGCTGACCGAGGCATTCCAGCCTCCGGTGGTGGTGACGCTGCAGCTGCTAATCAGCCCCGTGATCGAGCCGGGTTTCCCGGGGACCATCGGCTACGGAGCACTTGCTGCCCTCTTTGTCTGTGTCCTGCCCCTGTTCCTGCTGCTCATCCTCGTGCGGCTGGGCAAGGTAACGGACCACCACGTCAGCGACCGCCACCAGCGGGCGCCGGTGCTGCTCATGGCGCTGGCCTGTGTCATGGCCGGGTTGATGGTGTTGGCTGCTGTCGGGTCGCCGCGAAGCGTAGTGGTGATGGTGCTCGGCATCGTGGCGGGCATCGTTATGCTGGCCGCCGTCAGCCCGTTCTGGAAGATCAGCGGGCACGCGGCCGCAGTGTCGTCGGCGGCAGCTATCTTCGTGCTTATGCTCGGTCCGGCGTGGCTGCCGCTGCTGGTGCTGATTCCCGCCGTCGGCTGGTCCAGGGTGGTCCTGCGGGCCCACACAGTCGCGCAGGTAGTGGCGGGCTCCCTGTTCGGCGGCCTGGTGATGGCTGGGCTGTGGGTGCTCCTGCGGAGCTGGCTCCTCTAGCGGACGGCCGTACCGTGCGGTTCCTCAGTAGCCGTAGGCGGAGTATGCCGTGAGCATCTCGAGCATTTCGGGGGTCCCTGCCCACGTTTCGCTTAGGGCGGCGGACGTTCCGAAGAGCAGGCCGCCGAGGATCACGGCGACGGTTGCGATGCCGGCAAAGAACTTCCTGTCCTCGTGCAGGACACTCCGGATGGTGGCCGGCAGGCGGAGGTCCGGTGCGATGAGGTTGGGCGCGCTGTCCACGGAGCCGTCATCCAGGAGCGCAATGACCCGGCCGGCGCCGCGGTCCAGGCGCATTGAGCAGATGTGGTTGCCGTGACGGGCAAGGAGGATGTCGTGGCCAACAAGCTGTCGGCGCTGGAGAGTAAGCAAGGGGGCCCCTTTTGCTGAAGTGGAGAGAGTGGTTGTCCGCTCCGTTGAGGGCACTTCCATTTTATCGCCCGGTGCTGGCTGAATCCGGCCGAAAAGGGGTGAGAACGGACACCATGCACGTACGCGGTGGCCCGTGCATGGTGTCCGGCTGCCTGTCAGTCGGCGTCGTAGGTGTTGGCGATGTAGACGTCGCAGGTGGCGTTGTGTGCGACGCTGTTGGCCACGCTGCCCAGCACGCGGCCGATGCCGCGCATCCGGCGGTTTCCCACCACGATCATCTTGGCCCCGAGGCGTTCAGCCTCGTTGATGAGGGCGTCTGCGGGCTTGCCGCGGGCGGCAGAGTAGGTCACCTTGATGCTGCCAGCGAGGGAATCGGCCACGGTCTTGGCCACGTGCTCGGCGCCGTCGGCGTCAGAAACGATCCACTGATCGCTGCCGGAGCCGAAAACTTCGGTGCGGTCGCTGTCGAAGGCTGAGACCACGTGCAGCGAGCCTCCGGTGGCGACGGCCAGATCCCGGGCCGATTCGGCAGCCTTCTTGGCAGTTCCGCTGCCGTCAACGCCTACAACAATAATTCCGCTCATGCTTTGCACTCCTTGCTAGAGATGAAGTTGGCCGTACTCAGTCTGGCCAACGTTACAACGCCGCGAGGCTTTCCCGCAGTACCCCGGCCAGCCGCCGGACGCCCTCGTCGATGGCGGCCGGGGGGACCGCGCTGAAGGCCAGCCTCAGCTTGTTGGAAGGTTCATCGGACGGGGTGAAGGCAGCCCCCGGGATAAAAACAACGCCGGCGTCGATGGCCTGCTTCAGCAGGGGGTACGTGTCCACGCCTTCCGGGAGCGTTACCCAGACAAAGAAGCCGCCTTCGGGACTGGTCCAGGTAGCGCCTGCGGGCATGTGTGTTTCGAGGGCAGCCAGCATCGCCGCGCACCGTTCGGCGTAGAGGCTCCGGTAGGTTTCGATCTGGCCCTTCCAGTCGTAGTCCCGCAGGTAGGCGGATACCAGCATCTGGTTAAACGCAGGCGGGCATAAGGTAACGGACTCCGAGGCCAGGTAGTAACGCCGCTGGAGGTGTTCAGGGACGAGGGCCCAACCGATGCGCAGACCCGGGGCAAAGATCTTGGAAAAGGATCCCAGGTAGATGACGTCGGCGGGATTGGCTGCGCGGAGGGGCGCCAGCGGTTTGCCCTGGTACCGAAGGAGCCCGTACGGGTTGTCTTCAAGCACAAGAATATTCGCCTTGCGGCATATATCTACGATCCGCTGCCTGCGTTCCGCGGCCAGGGTAATTCCGGAGGGGTTGTTGAAGTTGGGAATGGTGTAGAGCAGCTTGATGGTTTTCCCGGCCGCCTGGAGCGCTGCGATCCTGGCCTCTAACAGCTCCGGCACCAGGCCGTCGTCGTCCATTTCAACGGTGGCGACTTCCACCTGATACGCCTCGAAGGTATTGAGGGCGCCCACGTATGTGGGGTTCTCTACCAGCACCACGTCACCGGGATTGCAGAAGACCTTGGTGGCCACGTCCTGGGCTGACTGGGAGCCAGCGGTAATCACCACGTTCTGCGGGAGGGCGTCCAGGATTCCTTCGGCGGCCATGACCTCGCAGATCTGGGTGCGCAGTTCTTCGGTGCCCTGGCCGCCGCCGTACTGCAGGGCGGTCAGGCCGTCCTTGGCGATGATGTTGGCCGCAGTGGCCGCCAAGCGTTCCAGGGGGAGGGACTGCAGGTAGGGACTGCCCCCGGCGAGGGACACCAGCCCCGGGCGCAGCGAGATATCGAAGACGTCGCGGACAGCGGATTGCTTTATATTGGCTGCGCGCTCGGAAAAGAGGGCCTCGTGCGGGTGGGCCGAGCGGTGCGCGGACGTCGCCGCGCGTTCGATGGCGTCAATGGCTTCGGCTGGGAGCGGCGCTGCTGCAGCGTCAAGCGTTTCGTGGGTCACACCCTCAGGATACAGGCGTATGTTGCTAATAAGGCAACATCTGTTTCATTGAAGGCCCGACGGCGTCACTTGACGCTGAGGGCCTCCGCCAGCCCCACACCATTGACGTAGACGTCCGCGCGGATGGCGCCGACTGACGCCACGGCGGTTTGCGTGAGTTGGGCCTCGACCCTGGGGATGTCGCACACGCCGCCCGGCCGGAGCCCGCCGGAGAGGTAGACGGTAACGGTGTAGCCATCGAACGTACCGGACAGGAACGTCAGCGTGGAGGCTGACAAGGCGTTGTACAGTCCGGGCGCAGGCTCCACGGATCCGTCCAGCAGCGCATTCATGGCGGCGGCCAGCGGGTCGGCCGGCCCCGCAGCGGAGCGGCGGACGCCTGCCAGGCTGTCGTTGCAGCCAAAGCGAACACCTTTCGCGCCGCCGTCGTCAAGCAGTACATAGTACGCGGTGACCGGCCTGGTGGTGGTTTGCTGGGCAGGCGCACGCTCGGACGGCGTGGCCGGCGGCGGCGCGGAGACCTCAGCCGTAGGCGACGGCCTCGGCGCGATGGAGGCGTTCGTGCCCGGCACAGTCCCCGCGCCGGGCACCGGAGCGGTACTGCTGCCGGCCATCGGTGCACCCGCACTGGCGGCGGGCGCCGGGTACGGTGGCGGCAGCGCCGCCTCCACCGGGGCTGTAGCTGCCGCCACCGTAAGGGGAGGAGAACCTGCAGCGGGCGGGGGAGGTGCCTGCGGCTGTGGGGCCGGGACCGGAACTGCTCCGGGCCTCTCCGTGGGGTCAATCGCGGTGGCCCCGGCGGGCACGCCACCGCCCGAAGGAATGGAGCCGGGTGTGCAGGAGCCGAGCCAAAGCGGTAGCGTCAGCGCCGCCGTCGTCGCCGCAAGCCCCCCGGACCTCCAGATGCCTGCCATGTCCCCGCCGCGTTTCCATCACCCTCATGCCGTGCAGTTGCCGCTGCACATCGTGCAATTAACGGTACGGCGGTCTCCGGGCCTTGAGAATGCACGCCCGGTACCGGTTGGGCCAAGACTTGGTCACGCAGGCGCCGGCGGGCGGAGGCGCGGTAACAAAACACTTCAGGTGCACCGATGCCCCGAGCACCTTGAGGTGTCCGGGGCATCCAGGTGGCCTGATCGCCGGCTCGTGCCAGCGGTGGCCTTACGCTGCGGGCTGCGCGGCCAGCTGGGCTGCGTTGATCGCGTCGAAGACGCCCTTGATCTGCTCGACGACCTCGGCGTCGTCCTTCGGGTGCAGTTCGGCGAAGCGGACCATTGAACCGGGAACAGCCAGCTTGGCGTCCTCCAGGACCTTGGCGCCGGCGATGCCGGCAGCCTTGCGGGCTTCATCCTGGGCCCAGACGCCGCCGTACTGGCCGAACGCGGTACCGACGACGGCGGTGGGCTTGCCGCTCAGGGCGCCGGCGCCGAAGGGGCGGGACAGCCAGTCGATGGCGTTCTTAAGCGGTGCGGGAACGGTGCCGTTGTACTCCGGGGTGACCAGGAGGACGGTGTCCGCTTCGTTGGCGGCGGCACGCAGTGCGGCTGCGGCGGCGGGAACCTGGCCCTCGACGTCGATGTCCTCGTTGTAGAACGGGATGTTGCCGAGGCTCTCGTGGATGACAACGTCAACCTGCTCGGGAGCGTTGAGCTGGATGGCTTCGGCGAGCTGGGCGTTGGTGGAGCCGGCGCGCAGGCTGCCAACAAGGGTAAGGACGGTGTTCTTTGACATGCGAACTCCTGTAGTCGGGCCGGGGCTGGGCCGTCGGCCGGTGGAACGGGGCGTTACTGCCTCTGAGGACTAAACGGACCGCGGTCCGATTAATATTCCCACCGGCTAGGATGTGGAGTGTGAGTTACATCCCAAGGCTGCCCGGATCACTCGCTGGCCCAGTCGCCGAGCGGAGCGATGCGGCGCGGAACCGTGAGCGTCTCCTGG
>JBDTQQ010000002.1:0-21671 GCA_039932075.1 Pseudarthrobacter sp.
GGGGCACGTCTTGCCGAGGGCAGTCTTCATCGGAGGCCAAGAGTGTAGCAGAAAGAGCGTTGGGCTCGGACACCTCGGGACGTCGGCCCACGTGCCGATGGTGCCCGGCGTGGCGCCGCTCTTTTGTGCCCCCGGCCCCGCATATTGGTGCCGCAGAACCGCACCCGTGAAACCAACTCCGGACGTATCCTAGTAACAGGTTTTGCAGTGGGCCGCGCGTATCGATCCTAGGCGTGGAATATGGCCGCGGAGACTCCAAAGGTGGCGGGTTGGGAACCCCTTCCCGACCCCCAGGACGTGGTGTTCGACAGCACGGATGTTGAGGACTTCCTTGCTGCGGTCACCACTGAGTTCATGCGCGACCTGGACGGCGATGTCCGCTTGGTCAGTTGGGCCGTCACGCTCTTCCGGCCCGGAGCGGTCCGGACAGCCGCCGCCGGAAGTGCTGCGGCCCGGGCCGCAGACGAAGAACAGTGCTCGTTCGCAGACGGGCCCGTGCTGGAAGCGCTGCGCACGGGTGATTTTGTGCACGTGGCCGATACGGCCCGCGACCGCCGCTGGCCCGGCTACGCCAGTGCTGCCTCAGACCACGGGGTCAGGTCGTTGCTGTCCATGCCCATCGTGTCTGCGGCAGGGTGGCACGCGGCGTTGAGCCTCTATGCCGCCACACCCCATGCCTTCAGCAGCCAGGACATCGTCCTGGCGCGCCGGTATGCCCGGCAGGTGGCAAGGTCCCTGCGCTTGGTGGCGCGGGTGGCTGCGCGGGCCGAAGTCAGTGCGCAGCTGGCAGTAGCCCAGAGTTCCGCAGTCCTGATGGACCTGGCGCTGGGCATCCTCATGGCCGACTACGGGCTCGGCCATGAGGCGGCTGTGCAGTACCTCCGGACCGTCGCAAGGCATACCAGCCAGGGGCTGCGCCAGACGGCCCTGAATATCGTGGCGGCCTCACGCCCGGAAACGGCGGAACCCCGCCAGAACACCGCCGGTTTCGGCCTTATCGCGGTCGAAACACCGGCGCTGAACGAAGGACCCTACAAAACAGGGAGTACACCATGAAGGCCCGGAAGCAGGATAGGGCAGCCACAAGCGCCCCTGCAGAACCAGCAATTCACCCTTGGCGCCGGCTGGTGGCCCTGGGCGATTCCTTCACGGAGGGGATCGGCGACCCCGACTCCCGCAGTGAAGGCGGCCTGCGTGGCTGGGCTGACCGCGTCGCTGAGGAGCTCAGCGCTAACCAGTCGGGTTTCGCCTACGCCAACCTCGCCGTCCGCGGTCTGCTGGTGCAGCAGATCCTTGACCAGCAACTTGAGCCGGCACTCGCGCTGAAGCCCGACCTCGTTACACTCTCCGCCGGCGGCAACGATATTGTGTTCCGGCGGAGCGATCCGGACCGGCTGGCAGAAAAGATCGACGCCGGGGTGGACCAGCTGACCCGGTCCGGGGCCACCGTGGTCCTGTTCGCCGGGCCGGACTGGGGTGCCACTCCGGTCTTCAGCCAGATCCGTGGCAAAGTGGCCATCCTCAACGAGAACCTGCATACCGTGGCCGCCCGTCACGATGCCGTGATGGTTGACCTGTGGTTCCTGCGCGAACTCTCAAGCCCCGGTATGTGGGATCCTGACCGGCTGCATTTCTCGCCGCTGGGGCATCACACCATCGCGGCCGCAGTGCTGAAGGCCCTCGGTGTGCCGCACACGCTGGTGCCCCTGGTACCCAAGCCGCCGCTGCCGCGCAGCTGGAAGGGGGCCAGATCCGAGGACCTGGTCTGGGCTCGGGAGTACTTGGTCCCGTGGGCTATCAGGCAGCTAAGGCACCCTGCAGTGGAGGTACTGACCGCCAAACGGCCCGAGCCCGGCCCGGTCTTCGGCCCGGGCACGCCGCCGCCGTACCTGAGCGGCGGCCACGCCGCCTGATCAGCGTTTCTTCGGGCTACGTTTCGCTGCGGCATTGAGGGCGGCCTTCGCCGCCGGCGAAAGGCGGGCCAGCTCAGTTTCCGGCTCCGCTACCGTGCCACGTGCCCTCGCAATGGCATTCATGCCGTGGTAGATCACCAGGGCGGCGGCAGAGCCCAGCGCGATGCCGGTGAAGGTCAGCTCCCCGATGGTCCAGGTGTAGTCCGCGATGCCGATGATCAGGGCGACGGCGGCGGTGGTCAGGTTTACCGGGTTGGCGAAGTTCACCTTGTTCTGCACCCAGATCTTCACGCCGAGAATGCCGATCATGCCGTACAGCATGGTCGCCGCACCACCGAGCACGCCCTGCGGAACGGTGGCAATCAGCTCGCCGAACTTAGGTGAGAAGCTCAACACGATGGCGAAAATTCCGGCCACCCAGTACGCCGCCGTCGAGTACACCTTGGTGGCCGCCATGACGCCGATGTTTTCCGCATAGGTGGTGGTGCCGGAACCGCCGCCTGCGCCGGCGAGCACCGTGGCGATGCCGTCAGCCATCAGCGCACGGCCGGAGACGTCGTCGAGGTTTTGCCCGGTCATGGCCGCCACTGACTTCACATGCCCGATGTTCTCTGCCACGAGGACCAGGACCACCGGGACGAAGAGTCCCAGCACGCCCACATGGAATTCCGGTGTCTGGAAGTGCGGGAGGCCGATCCACCCGGCGGCGTCCATTTTGTCGTAGCTCACTTCACCGCGCAGCATGGCCACCAGGTAGCCCACCACCACACCCACCAGGATGCTCAGCCGGCCGATAATCCCGCGGAACAGGACACTGACCAGGATGATGGTGGCCAGGGTGACCACCGCGGTGATGGGGGCGGCGGCGAAGTTCATCTTCGCCGCCGGGGCAAGATTCAGGCCGATCAGGGCCACGATGGCGCCCGTGACAATCGGCGGCATCAGCCGGTTGATCCAGCCCGCGCCGAATTTCTGGACGACCGCACCGATCAGGGCCAGCGCGACACCGGCGAGCAGCACCCCGCCCAGCGCGCCCGGGATGCCAAACTGCTGCTGGGACGCCATGATGGGCGCGATGAACGCGAAGCTGGAGCCGAGGTAGCTGGGAACCCGGCCTTTGGTGATGACCAGGAACAGCAGGGTGCCGATGCCGGAAAAGAACAGGGTGGTGGCGGGCGGCATCCCGGTGATGATGGGGACCAGGAACGTGGCTCCGAACATGGCCACGACATGCTGCATGCCCACGCCAATGGTCAGGGGCCAGGCCAGCCGCTCGTCCGGAGCAACCACGTGGCCGGGCCTAATCGACCTGCCGGTGCCGTGCAGCTTCCATTTCATTCCGAGCATGCTCATGGTCGGGGGCCTTTCAAGGGGGTTGCCGCTGGGGCTGAAATCTTCCGGTGCAACAATACCGCGATGCCCCGGCCGCCGTCCGGCTGTGCCGGACGTCACGTGCCGTCACGGGAAGAAGACATCAACACTTGAAGTTGCAACTATGGAAGAAGACCGCCGGCCCATCATCCCGATGAGCGGGCCCAGCGAAAGGTACGCATATGACTATTGCCCACGAAGAAGCTGTCATCGATTCGGCCGCCGTCGACGCCATCTTTGCCGAAGCCCGGACCGCCAATTCCTTTACAGGCGAGGTGACCGAGGACCAGGCCCGTGCCATCTACGAACTCACCAAGTTCGGCCCCACGGCCTTCAACTCCCAGCCCCTGCGCGTCACCTATGTCCGTTCGGACGATGCCCGCGCCAAGCTCGTAGACGCCATGTCCAACGGCAACAAGGCCAAGACCGCTTCCGCGCCGCTGGTTGCCGTCCTCAGCTACGACACCGCCTGGGCTGAGCAGTGGGATACCTTCCTGCCCGAGTACAACGCGCCGAAGGCCATGTACGACGCCGCCCCGGACCTGGCCGCAGCCACCGGCAACAACAACGCGCACCTCCAGGCCGGCTACTTCATCATTGCCGTCCGGTCCCTGGGACTCGCCGCCGGCCCCATGACCGGTGCCGATTTCGGTGCCATCGACGCCCAGCTCTTCCCGGCGGGAGAGCAGAAGAGCTTCCTGGTAGTCAACATCGGCCAGCCCGGTGAGGGTGCCTGGGGCGCAGCCAAGCCCAAGTTCACCTACGAGGACGTCGTCCGCACCGTCTAATTAACCAAGTTGCTCTATCACTTTTGGTCCCCATCCGGGTTGGATGGGGACCAAAAGTGATAGAGCATCTGCTTTTTGGTTAGGAGATGACGCTGTCCACGAGGGCTTTGGCTTCGGCCTGCACCTTCTTGAGGTGCTCTTCGCCCTTGAAGGACTCGGCGTAGATCTTGTAGACATCCTCGGTGCCGGACGGGCGCGCGGCGAACCAGGCATTCTCCGTCACCACCTTGAGCCCGCCGATGGATGCGCCGTTGCCGGGCGCCTCGGTGAGCTTGGCGGTGATGGTTTCGCCCGCCAGTTCAGTTGCAGTAACGTCCGACGGCGAGAGCTTGCCGAGTGCCGCCTTCTGCTCCCGCGTGGCTGCTGCATCAATGCGAGCGTAGACGGGGGCGCCAAACTTATCGGTCAGGCCCTTGTACAGCTGCGACGGGGACCTGCCGGTGACCGCGGTGATCTCAGAGGCCAGCAGGGCCAGCAGGATACCGTCTTTGTCGGTGGTCCAGACGCTGCCGTCCAGCTTGTTGAACGATGCGCCGGCCGATTCCTCACCGCCGAACGCGCCTTCGCCGGACAGCAGGCCCGGCACAAACCACTTGAAGCCCACGGGAACCTCCACCAGCTTGCGGCCCAGGCTCTCCGCCACGCGGTCGATGATCGAGGACGAGACCAGGGTCTTGCCCACCACCGAGTTCGGATTCCAGCCGCTGCGGTTGCGGTAGAGGTAATCGATGGCGACGGCGAGGTAATGGTTCGGGTTCATCAGCCCACCGTCCGGGGTGACGATGCCGTGGCGGTCGGCGTCGGCGTCGTTCCCGGTGGCGACGTCGAACGCAGCTGAACTGCCGCCGTCGGACATCCGTTTGATGAGCGAGGCCATGGCGGATGGCGAGGAGCAGTCCATCCGGATCTTTTCATCCCAGTCCAGGGTCATAAACGCAAACTGCGGGTCCACGGTGGGGTTCACCACAGTGAGGTCCAGGTGGTGCCGTTCGGCGATCTCGCCCCAGTAATCCACGGAGGCGCCGCCCATCGGGTCGGCTCCGATGCGGACACCGGCTTCACGGATGGCGTCCAGGTTCAGGACCGCCGGGAGGTCGTCAACGTAGCTGCTGAGGAAATCGAACTTGCCGGTGCTGTCCGCCGCAAGGGCCTCGGCAACGGGGATGCGCTTGACGCCGCGGAGACCGGTCTCAAGCAGCTCATTGGCGCGGTTGGCGATCCAGCCCGTCGCGTCGGAATCGGCAGGGCCGCCGTGCGGCGGGTTGTACTTGAAACCGCCATCGGCCGGCGGGTTGTGGCTGGGCGTGACCACAATGCCGTCCGCCTCGGGAGAGCCGGGCTGGCGGTTGTTGTTGTAAGTAAGGATGGCGTGGCTCAGTGCCGGGGTGGGGGTGTAGCCGTGGCGGGCGTCGACCAGCACGTTCACGCCGTTGGCGGCCAGCACTTCCAAGGCGGAGTTCTGGGCGGGTTCGCTCAGCGCGTGGGTGTCCTTTGCCAGGAACAGGGGGCCGGTGATGCCCTGCCCGGCACGGTATTCCACGATGGCCTGCGTGATCGCGACGATGTGTTTTTCGTTGAACGACGCCTTGAGGCTGGATCCCCGGTGCCCCGAAGTGCCGAACGCTACACGCTGGCCCGGATCACCCAGATCCGGCGATATGTCGTAGTACGCGTCAAGGAGCGCAGTGATGTCAACAAGGTCCTGGGGGAGGGCAACTGTGCCCGCGCGGCTAGCCATGGGACCAGCATGCCAGACCCGGGCGGGCGGCAATACGCCCCTGTCCAAATTCCGGACCCTGTGACGCGGAATGTCATGAACAGGTGGTTAAACCTGAGTACTCGGCCAAAAAGTACCTATATACCGGCTCCTGCCGCCGCTGTTACGTTCGGAAAAGTCAGCAAGGAAAGCCCGACGGCGGCAGCATCAGCCGTCGCGCAAGCGGCAGGAAAGCCGCCAGAAGGTAAGGGGGCCGGTCATGGGGCCAGGGGACGGCGCGGCCGAGCAGTCAAGGCTTGCCGCGGAGCGCGTGCAGAGGCTAAAGCGCCAACTGGACCTGGCCGAGCGGGCCACTAAAGCCTGGGACGACGGCGCCGTTGGCGAGCAGATTGTTGCCGAACACCTCAGCCGGCTTGTCCCTCACGGCTGGTTTCTGCTCCACGACGTGCACTGGCCGGGCAGGCCCAGGGCGAGCCTTGACCACGTGCTGGTGGGTCCGGGCGGCGTGGTGGTTGTGGAAGCCAAAAATTGGACAGGCGAGGTCCGCGTTTCCGCCGGTGTCCTCTGGCAGGGGCGGTTTGCCAGGACCCAGTCGGTGGAAGGGGCACTGGCGCAGTGCGCCGCCGTCGCCTCGGTCATGACGCCGCCGCATCGCCGCCTTGTCCGCCCCTTGATCTGCCTCGCGGGTCAGCCGGACCTCTTCGCCATCACGAATGCCGACGTCGCCGTAGCAGGTGCCGAACGCGTTGTTGAAGCGGTTCTGGCCCTGCCCCAGGTGCTCGACCAGCAGACAGTGGCGGGCCTGTACGCGCATCTCAGCCACCAGCTCACGCAGGAACCGGCTGCGGAAAGTCCAGCCCTGAGGTCGTTGACCAGCAATCGTGTGGTGGCGCCCTCGACCCGCCGGCCCGACCTGTCCCCGCGGCCCAATCTGTCCCAGCGGCCCGAGATGTCTGAGCGGCCGGACGTGCCCCAGCGGCCTAGTGCGTCTCCGCGGCCAGCGGCGGCACCGGCGGGCGGGCGCGGTTCCCGGCCGGGCCCACGGCAACACCCGACTGTCGCCAGCGGGGCCCGCAGCGGATACGGACACCGGAAGGCTAATGCCCAACAGCAGGCTGCCGCGGGGATGGGCCGGTTGCTGTGCCTCGCTGGCTTCGTGGTTTTCGCTGTGTACGTGCTGCCGTACTTAGGACGATAGGACCGCAGGGGGCGTAGCGGTAGGCTGGAAAGTGAAGACTTCGAACGGGGAAAACCATGAGTGACCAGCCCACACCGCGGCCGGATTCCCAGGGATCGGGCGCCCACGGAGCGAGCGATTCACCGCCCGACTACGAGGCGCCACGGTTTGTGCCGCCGCAGGGCCCGGAGATACCCGCACCGCCCCTGTATGACTGGAGCAAGAGCGGAGACAACTACGGGGGAGAGCAGTACGGCGCCGGCGCCTACAGCCAGCCCGGAGCAGGCGCCTACAGCCAGCCTGCCGAGCAATACGGTGCACCCTACGCCCAGCCCGGCAGCCCCTACGGTCCGCCGAGCGCCTACGCGCAGCCCAACTCTTACGGCCAGCCTCCGTACTACGGCATGCCGGCCGAGCCCAAGGGCCTTAGCATCACGAGCATGGTCTGCGGTATTTCCTCGGTCCTGCTGGGGTGGTTCCTCCTTCCCCAGCTCGCAGCGATCATCACCGGCCACTTGGCCCTCGGCCGCGAACCCTCCGGCAAGGGCATGTCCATTACCGGGCTGGTCCTGGGCTACCTGTGCCTGCTCGGCTATGGCGCGTTCTGGCTGCTTCTCATCCTCGGGCTGTCGGCCTACCGCAGCTCCTCGTACGGATACTAGGCTGTGGCGATCCGCCTGGCCTGTTCCTGTTCCGCCTCATTTAGCACGTCGGGTCCGCTGCCACGGTAGGTCCAGTTCGTCTTCGCTCCACCTGGTTTGGTGAGGGACTCTCCGGCCAGCGCCCTTTCTATCCGGCGCCGGACCTCGCCTTCCTTATCTGGTTCTGCGGCGAAGACGGTCCTGAGCGTAACGTCCCTGCCATCCCGGACATACTCCGTGTGGTGCGGAGCCAGGGGGCACGGCGGCTCATGCTCCCAGCCGCCGCAGAGTTCCAGGGTGATCGCGGCTCCCGGTGCGCCGGCGTCGGATCCGGCAGCCATGAGCAACGTTGCTTGATGAACGTATTGTCCGCGCATGTAGGTCCCTCCAGATGCATGGTGGTTTTGTGGGGCGGTCTGTGAAGGCAGTTCCCGGCGCGCTGTCGCAGCTGCGGGCTGTCGGCGGTGCCATGCCGGGCAGTGGAAAGGCCCCGGGCAGTGGAAAGGCCCCGGGTGGGGCCTTTCTTCAAGCGGGCTTGACCACGGGTCAGACCCTCTCGCTGGTGCGCTCAGCAGCAGGTTCCTCGGCTTCGCGGGTCTTCCGCCGACGCGGGAAACCCCAGAAGGTGAAGTCCTGAGCCGTGTAATGCGGCTCGGTACGGTCCGGCGGAGTTTGCTGGCGCGCTTCGGGTTCGCGGGTGGCGTCCTTCTTGATGCCCCACCCGAAATCCTTGCTCGATGAATAGCACATCACAGGCCTCCTCTTGGTGACTGCCCTTTAATGGTCCACCCGTTTGGCCGCAGAGTCGACACCCCGGAGCCATTCAACCCAACTTCAGAATCCCAGCTGCGCCGCCACCTGCAGCAGGAGCAGCTCCGACCCCTCCGGACCAACCAGCTGGATGCCCATCGGGAGTCCCACGCCTGATTGCCCGCCGGTCCAGTGCACGGGAATGGTCACGGCCGGCAGGCCGCAAACATTCACCATGGACGACCACGGCGCGAATTCACACTGCCTGCGGTAGTCGTCGTCGGCGTCGCCCGCCCAAGCCGCGGCGGGCCAGCGTCCGTCACCGTGGGTGGCGCCGGTAAACCAGCCCACCGGACGGGGCGTCTGCGCCAGGGCAGGCATCAGCATGAGATCCCAAGCCCCGTATTGGGTGATGGTGTCACGTGTGAACTGCCGGAGGAACGCCAGGGATTCGTTCAGCTTGGATGCGCTGCGCTGTTGGGCCCTGCGCCGGAACGTCCTGGTGAGCGGGGTTAGCAATGCTTCACGGTGCGGACTGATCCGGGCGGTTCCGACGGCGGCAGTCCAAGCCGTGGTGAAGGCGTCCGGGTAACGGTTGTCGTAGCGGATGTCGGCTTCGGACACGGCGTGCCCGGCATGTTCCAGCATCTCGCGGCCCGCCCGCAGTGCCGCCAGGGCTTCCTGTTCGGGCGTGAACGGGAAGGCGGCGGACCAAGGGCTGTCCAGGCTGAGGCCGATCCGCAGCGAACGCGGTTCCTGGGCCACGGCGTCGAGGTAGCCGCCTTTGGGGGAGGGCACCAGGGCGTCCATAAGCAGGGCGGCATCGGCGGCACTCCGGGCCAGCGGACCGGCCACTACCAGCCCCGCGGGATCAGCCGAGCTCTCGCCGGATGGCACCAGCCCACGGCCTGGTTTGAGTCCCACCAGGCCGCAGGCCGCCGCCGGGATCCGGATCGAACCGCCGCCGTCGCTCCCGGGGGCAAAGGGGATCAAGCCGGCGGCCACCGCGGCGGCGCTGCCGCCAGAGGAACCGCCGGAACTGCGGCTGGGGGCGTGAGGATTGCGCGACGGCGGGGCGATGCGGTTTTCGCTGTATGCCGTCAGCCCGAATTCCGGAACCTGCGTCTTACCCAGGGAGATCACGCCGGCTGCCTTCAGGACTGCAACAATCGCCCCGTCGGTAGGTGCAGGCTTGTGGTCTAGCGCTGCGCTGCCGTGGGTGGTTACCACGCCCGCCACATCGGTCAGGTCCTTGAATGCGAGCGGCATGCCGTGCAGGAGCGGCAGGCCGTCCGCGGTGCGGTCGGCAGGAGATGCACTGGAACTCGTCCGAAGCCGGGCGTAGCGGTCATCGGCCGCGGCCGCATCGGCCATGGCCTGGTCTGCGGTGACGGTAATAAAAGCGCCCAGCAGATGGTTGCGCTCGGCGATGCGGGCCAGGAAGTGCGCCGTCGTTTCACGGGCGGAGAGCTCTCCGGAGCGAAGGGAGTCCCGCAGTTGGACGGCGGACATCTCGTGCAGCTCGCTCAGGGAACCGTTGGGCTGCTCAGCGGGCAAAGGTCCTCCTCAGGATCTTGTAGAAGCGTAACCTGCCCGCTCCCCGGCCGGGATGGCCTGCGGCCGGCGTTAGGCTGGGAAGAGACCATAGTCATCCGAAAGGGGATCCCGTGAGCGATTTCGAGTCCGTGCCTGTTAACGACGTTCCGGCCGACGCAGCCATTCTGGACGTCCGGGAAGACTACGAGTGGGTGGCCGGCCACGCCGAGGGCGCCCTCCACATTCCGCTGGACCAGCTTCCCGAACGCTTGGACGAACTGGACCCGGACCAGGACCTTTACGTCATCTGCCGGACCGGCGGGCGGTCCTTCCGCGCTGCGCAGTGGCTCACCGGCCAGGGCTACGCCGCCCTCAATGTCGCTGGCGGAATGGATCAATGGCTGGAGTCGGGCAAGCCGCTGGTGTCCGACAACGGGCTCAAGCCGCTGGTCCTCTAGACCGCGACTCTCCCAGCATCCATCGCCATAGAGGAATATGCCATGCCCGCGTCAGCCGCTAACTACACGTTCCTCGGACCCGAGGGGACCTTTACCGAGGCGGCGCTGATGCAGGTACCGGGGGCCGCAGCGGCCACCCGCATCCCGGCCTCCACCGTCAACGCTGCACTGGACCTGGTGCGGGATGGTGCTGCGGATGCCGCCATGGTCCCGATTGAGAACTCCGTGGAAGGCGGCGTCACAGCCACGTTGGACGCCATCGCGGGTGGTCCGGAACTCCGGATTACCCGGGAGGTCCTTGTCCCCATCAGCTTTGTGCTGGTGGCCCGTCCGGGCGTAGCGGTCGCCGACATCCGGCGCATCTCCACCCACGGGCACGCATGGGCACAGTGCCGCCTGTGGATAGAGGCGAACATTCCTGGTGCGGAATACGTTCCGGGCTCCTCCACCGCGGCGGCCGCCATGGGGCTACTGGCGGAAGATGCTCACTACGACGCAGCCATCTGTGCTCCGATCGTCGCCCAGGAACAAACCGGCCTGGCTGTCATGGCGGAGAACATCGGCGACAACCCGGGCGCCGTGACGCGGTTCATTCTGGTGAGCCGGCCCGGCACCCTGCCGGAGCGGACCGGAGCGGATAAGACCACCGTGGTGGTCCCGCTACCCGAGGACCGGCCGGGGGCGCTCATGGAAATCCTTGATCAGTTTGCCACCCGGGGTGTGAACCTCAGCCGGATCGAATCCCGACCCACCGGGCAGTACCTCGGCCACTACTTCTTCAGCATCGACGCTGACGGCCATGTCCAGGATGCCAGGGTTGCCGATGCACTCGCGGGACTTCATCGGATAAGCCCTGCCACGAGATTTCTGGGGTCGTATGGGCGGGCGGACGCAGAAAAAGTCCTCGTGGCTCCGCACACCTCGGACGAGGCATTCCGGGCGGCGCATCAATGGGTGGGCCGGATTCTGCAGGGGCAGCCGGGCCGTCCCGAAACCGCTTCCGGAGCTTCGCCCACAGCGTAGGTGCAGGTACTTCCGCGGGATTGTTAGTGTGCGTATGCTTGCCTGATCCACTTGGGGGACGGCCCCTAACGAAGGGAGCGGGTCATGAGTACCAGCAGTGCAGATAATGATGGCCAGGGCATGATCGTCAACCCCAAACCGGCCGCCGACAACCAGGACTGGGACGGCGATGAGGCAGACCGCGCTGACCGCCTGCGCTTCGAAGAAGAACAGGCCCTGATCCGCGAACAGTCTGAGGCGCGCGCCGCAAAGGCCGCCGCAGAGGAAGCCGCCAAGAAAGCTACTGCCTGAGGCCATGGCTTAGGCCCCGGCTCAGACCTGCTGACCCTTCACCCTGATGAGGAGCGACCGGGGCGCCACCTGGACGGTGACCTTCGTGGCCAGACCCGAAGGATCTCCATCGATCTGGGTGGGCATGGGCTCCGGGCACTTGATGACGATCTTCGCCGCCCGGTACATGGTCATGATGGGCAGGTTGCCCCTGTGCTTGAAGAGGATTTTCCCGTACATGGCCAGCCAGCCGAAGGCACTGCGCGGGCTCATGACCACCACGTCGAGCATGCCGTCGTCGATCATGGCTTCGGGGATGAAGTCGATGCCGCCCGGCACCAGCCCGCAGTTGGCGAACAGGACGGTACGGATGTTCCGGGCTTGTTCCGGGCTTTCATCCAGGGAGACTGACACTTTCCGGCGCCGGCCGGGCAGGTGCCTCATGCCGGCCTCGGTGTAGGCGAGCCACCCCACCGCTTTTTTGAGCCCGTCATTGGTGTCCGCCAGGATTTCTGCGTCCATGCCGATGCCGGCGATCACCAGGAACAGGTGCTCGGAGGAGTGGCCGGTGCGGGAGTTCTCGATGCTCATCCGTGCGGTGTCGATGTAGCGCTGCTGACCAAACAGGGCCGTCTGGATATTGGCGCGGAGGTCGTTGACGTCCAGGTCAACATTGCGCGCCAGCAGGTTCCCGGTTCCCAGCGGAATGATGCCCATGGCAATATCCGTATGCGCGAGCGACTCGGCCACCACCCGCACGGTACCGTCGCCACCGCCCACCAGGACGACGTCGGCCTTGTAGTCCAGCGCCGCCCTGGCCTGGGAATATCCCGGGTCCTCCGCCGTTGTGTCCATAAAGAGCGGCTCGTCCCAGCCGGCTGAAAGACACGCACGCTGGATGGCTGCTTTCGCCGCGGGGGCGCGTGCTTTGACGGGGTTGAGGATGACGGCCACACGCTGGTGGGTGAGGCCGGGCTCGTGGGCAACTTCGTTGACAGCGCTGCGCACGTGCAGGGCTTTGAGCTTCCGCACACCCCACCAACTGGAGACAGCGAAAGCCAGCGCTGCCGCACTCAGGAGGTAGAGAAGCCAGTCGTTCATGGTGCTTCAACAGTAGCCCGGGCGCGGCGCCGCCATTTCCGCGCTCCGGTCGGCAGTCCTGCGTGCGCCGGATTAGATACTCTTGTCTGGTGATCGACGTAAAAGACCTCAGCGAAAACCCGGACAAGTTCCGTGCCAGCCAGCGCGCCCGCGGCGCCGACGAATCAGTGGTGGACGCGATCATCGCAGCAGACTCCGCCCGGCGTGCCGCCCTGATCCGGTACGAAAACCTCCGTGCCGAGCAGAATGTCTTCGGCAAGAAGGTGGCGCAGGCCAAGGGCGATGAGAAAAAAGCCCTTCTCGCCGAGGTCAAAGAACTGGCCAACACCGTCAAGGCAGCCTCCGCCGAGGCTGATGCTGTGCAGATCAAGCAGGACGAACTGTTGCGTGCCATCCCGAACCTTATTGAGGACGGCGTTCCTGAAGGCGGCGAGGACGACTACGTTGTGGTCAAGACCGTCGGCAAGCCCCGCGAATTCCCCGATTTCGAACCCAAGGACCACTTGGAAATCGGTGAGCTGATCGGCGCGATCGACATGGAGCGCGGTGCGAAGGTGTCCGGCTCCCGCTTCTACTTCCTGCGCGGCATGGGTGCGCAGCTGGAGATGGCGCTGCTTCAAATGGCCATGGATCAGGCCATCGAGGCTGGTTTCGTCCCCATGATCACGCCCACCCTGGTGCGCCCCGAAACCATGCAGGGCACCGGCTTCGACGTAAAGCACGACGCCGAGATCTACCGTCTCGCCGAGGATGACCTTTACCTCGTGGGAACCTCCGAGGTGGCGCTGGCCGGCTACCACGCGGACGAGATCCTGGACCTGACCGCCGGTCCCATCCGGTTCGCCGGCCAGAGTTCCTGCTACCGGCGTGAAGCCGGCTCGCACGGCAAGGACACCCGCGGCATCATCCGCGTGCACCAGTTCAACAAGGTGGAGATGTTTATCTACACCACCGTTGAAGAGGCCGCGGCTGAGCATGAACGCCTGCTGGCCTGGGAAGAGGAGATGCTGGCCAAGTGCGAGCTGCCCTACCGGGTCATCGACACAGCCGCAGGGGACCTGGGCATGTCCGCCGCCCGGAAGTTCGACTGCGAAGCCTGGGTTCCCACCCAGGGTGCTTACCGCGAGCTCACCTCCACCTCGAACTGCACCACGTTTCAGGCCCGACGCCTGAACATCCGTGAGCGCGTCATTAATGACGAAGGCGTGGCCAAGGGCACCCGTGCCGTAGCCACCCTCAACGGCACCCTGGCCACCACCCGCTGGATCGTGGCCATCCTGGAGCACCACCAGAACGCCGACGGCTCGGTCAATGTCCCGGCTGCTCTGCAGAAGTACCTCGGGGGACTGGAAGTCTTCCCGGTCCTCTAATACCCCGGATCTCGTTTTTCGCCGCCGCCCGAAGAAGTCCCCGCCGTGTGGTCCATTCCCCGGCTAACGCCAAGGGGTTTAGTCCACACGGCGGGGATTTCTGCGGAGGACGCCGGCTGCTGCGAGCTTCCGCTCCAACAGATCCGGTTTGGTGACAGCCTTCCAGTCCCAGCGGACAACCGTGTAGCCCAGCGCACGAAGCCTGTCTTCGCGCTTCTTCTCGGCCAGCACGGTTTCGCGAGCCGTGCGGTCACCAAGGAGGTCGTTGTCGAGGTACTTGGCGTCGCCGTCGAACTCCCCGATGACGCCGTAATCAGGCCAGAAGAAGTCCGTCCGCGCGATGAATCCTTCGCTGTCGTAAAAGGTGTGCTGGAGTACCGGAGCCGGGAGACCTAAAACGTGGATGAGCGCACGGCTCCGGGATTCCCCGGCGCTTTCTGCAGCCTCGTCGGCAAATGCCAACACTTCCAGAACACGCCGGCGTTTAGCAGCAGACGCCAAATAGCCAGACGCCTGCTCAAGCGCGTGCCGCGTGAGGCGTTCGCCGTCCTTGCGGCGGCTTCCGAGCACATCGTCGGCCACCGCGATCGCTTCGGGAAGCTCCATCCGGACGATGCAGTCGAGGACGGTTTGCACTAGCGAAGTGACTCCGGACCCTCTGTGCTGCACAACGTTTGCTTGCCAGTGATGACGGGAGATTCCGTACCCTTTCACGGCTTCGAGCCCGGTGACGCTTGTCTTCGGATCTCTTGCGGCCGTGGTGGTTGGCGGAAGCTTTCCGGCTTTGTGCGGCGATGACGTGAGCATGTGGATGTGGTCGGGGACCCGGGGGCTCGGCAGACGCCAAATCCGCAGAGCGGTCAGGTAGCAGAAGTTGACCGACGGGTCGGTGGCCGCCACTGCTGCCACCGTGACTGAATAGCGTTCCCAAGGCTTGAGGGCGAGCCAAGCAGGCTTGTCGTAGTAGGCGCCAGCCCTGACGCGGACCAGCTCACCCTTGTTGTAGGCACGGCTCAAGCCACGGCTGCTTCCGGTAAGAGCGCGCCTACGGCTGGCGAGGATCAGGACTGGGGGAGGGGTTTCCATGGCTCCATGCTTTGCCGACCACCGTGGCGCCGCTAGCCGCGTCTGCCCGGATGTGGACAACTCCCGGCAATTCCCCCGCGAGTGGACTTTTCCCCTTGGCAGACGGCGGGGATTTGACCATCCGGCGGGGAGTTGCCGGGATCGGGGCAGGTTAATACTCACACGGCGGATAACCTGTGAGTATTAACCGCGTGTTCACCGGGGCTGTGGCCTGCGTCCTAGCCGGTTTCGGGGGTCTCTGGTTCACTGGAAGCATGACTCTTTTGACTGAATCCACAGTCGCTGGCACCGATGACCAGCGGAACGCAAACGAAAACACCATCACCAAGTTCATGGTGGCCCTGGACGTGGACGGCACCCTGGTGGACCACGACGGCCACATGTCCGCCCCGGTCCGTGAAGCCGCCCAGGCCGTGGTGGCTGCCGGACACGACGTCCTCATCGCCACCGGCCGTTCCCTGAACGCCACCCTGCCCATCATTGAACAGATCGGCATCGACAGCGGCTACGCGGTCTGCTGCAACGGCGGCGTGACTCTCCGGCTGGATTCGGAGCTGGCCGACGGCTACGAGATCATTCACAAATCCACGTTCGACCCCGCACCGGCTTTGCGCGCCCTCCGTGACCGCCTGCCCACGGCAAAATACGCGCTCGAAGACGAGGCTGGCAACTTCCTTGCCACCGAGCGCTTCCATGACGCCAGCTTTGGGGTTGAGGCGATCGGCGTCGATTTCCAGACACTGCTGGACTCCACTGCGGTCCGCCTGGTCGTTTTCAGCACCGAAAACACGCCTGAGGAGTTCTCCGAGACCATTGAGGAGATCGGCCTGGCCGGCGTCACCTACTCCGTCGGCTGGACCGCGTGGCTGGACATCGCCGCCGCCGGCGTCACCAAGGCAAGCGCGCTGGAGCGGCTTCGAGGCCAGCTGGGGACCGAACCCCACCGGACCGTGGCCATCGGAGACGGCCGCAACGACATCGAAATGCTGGGCTGGGCCGGCCGTGGAGTTGCCATGGGGCAGGCCCCGGCCGAGGTCATCGCGGTGGCCGATGAGGTTACGGCTTCAGTGTTCGACGACGGCGCTGCCCACGTGCTCCGCAGCCTCCTTTTGTAACGGCTGCGGGCTGTAGCCGGTACTGGGAGCGTTCCTGCTCGCAGTGGTGATGGCGGTAGTGCTCGCGGCGGTTATCTGCAGCGGCGGGGCCGCTTTCGGCGCCCTGGCCGGGCTGGCCACGGCAGTGGGAAAGTTCAGTGCACCTCAAGGATAAGAGCCAGGAGCCGGGCGGCGGCGGGACGGGCCGCGTGTTCCTCGGTCCACTGCGCCCTCGCCACCGCTTTGCTGACGGCCTGCGTGGTGATTCCCAATTCGTGTGCCACGGCCTTCTGCTGTCCGCGGACACCGGGAGTCATCAGATCCAGGACTCGCCACTCGGCACCGGACCTGTCCCTGACGATATGTCCCAGGAGCCGGAGGACGGCCTCGGCTTCGTGGGCGATGTCGGCGAGTGGTCCTTCCACGGCAACCGGAATGCGCTCCTTGCTGTTGCGTAGCCGGTCCACAGCACGCCGGGCATAGACCAGGCCGTGGCCGGAGGCATCCTTGATCTGGTTGGGCAGCGGCTCATTGACCGGCCCTGCACCCAGGCCCACATACCAGGAGCCGCAACGCAAGGCGATCAGTGCCGCTTCCACCGCTTGGTGCGGGCAGTCCACGATGCCCTGGACTTCATCTTCCACCGAGCGGTCGAAATCAAGGCGCGCCGGAATGTGCCGCAGGTCCTTCAACAGCTGAGGGACGCGGTCGCCGTCGCGCCGGCTATCGGTCTGGTTGATGGTCAACGTGAACATGTGGATCACAGACTACCGGTTAGTAGTTGGCCCAGGGCAAGTCGGCGGGGGTCCTGATTCAGGCAAGGTCAAGCCTCGTGGCCGAGCTGATCTGAACGGGATGCAGCGCCCGCAGCCCGGGATCCGCAACAGACGCGAAGTTGTCCGCGTCCTGATGACCGGCCACGATGTTCTCCAAAGAAATTCCAGCCCAAACCAAACAGGTTCAACTTACCGTGCCGCTCCTGGCGTCGCGATGGGGACACCTGACCATGGGGAAAGCCTGCCCGGCTAAGAGGTTGTGCAGGCGCGCCGAAGATGTTGCGATGGAGGGACGGCCGCCCGCGGGCGGCGCGCAGCGACGTAAGGACGGTTATGACCGGCAGCCCGCAGGACGAATTGATGCAGGACGAAGTGATGCAGGACGAACTCGAACCTGTTGACCGCTGGTGGCGCGCCGCCAACTATCTTTCGGTAGGGCAGATCTACCTCCGTTCCAACCCGCTGCTCCGGGAGCCCCTCGCAGCGGACCACACCAAGTCCCGGCTGCTGGGACACTGGGGAACCACGCCGGGGCTGAACTTCGTGTACGCCCACCTGAACCGGGTCATCCGCAGGGACTCACAGGAGATGCTGTTCGTTGCGGGACCAGGGCACGGCGGACCGGCGGTGGTGGCCAACGCCTGGCTCGAGGGGACCTACTCTGAAATCTACGGCGCCGTGGGACAGGACGAGGCGGGCGTGGCAGAGCTGTTCCGCCAGTTCTCCTATCCCGGCGGCATCCCCAGCCACGCCGCGCCCGAGACGCCGGGGTCCATCAGCGAGGGCGGCGAACTGGGGTACGCGCTGGCCCATGCGTACGGGTCCGTGTTCGACAATCCCCAACTGATCACCGCCGTCGTGATTGGCGACGGCGAAGCGGAAACCGGACCGCTCGCGGCGAGCTGGCACTCGCACAACTTCCTGGATCCGGTCCATGACGGGGCTGTGCTGCCCATCCTGCACCTGAACGGCTACAAAATCGCCAACCCCACCATTCTGGCGCGCATGCCGGAGGAACAGTTGGAGCAGCTGCTCCGCGGCTACGGGCATGAGCCGCACTTCGTCACCGTCGCGGACCCCGATGACATCGCGAAGGCGCACCACGACTTTGCCGCCGCCCTCGACGAGTGCGTTGCCGGCATCCACGCCATCCAGGACGCCCGCCGCGGCGGGGCTTCTGGTGAGGTGACGGACGACGGCGGCGCTGCCGCCGGCTCAGGGGGCGACGGCACCGCGCCGCGCTGGCCCATGATTGTGCTGCGCTCGCCGAAGGGTTGGACCGGGCCGCGGACGGTGGATGGGAAACAGGTGGAGGGAACGTGGCGGAGCCACCAGGTCCCGCTGTCGGAGGTCCGCACCAACGGGGAGCATCTGAAGCAGTTGGAGGAGTGGCTCAAGTCGTACCGTCCCGAGGAACTGTTCGACGCCGACGGCCGGCTCCGGTCCGACGTCGCCACGAATGCGCCGTCGGGGACCCTCCGGATGAGCGCCACGCCGCACGCGAACGGCGGACTGCTGCGCAAACCGCTGAAGCTGCCCGCCTACTCAGCCCACGTCGTCGAGGTTCAGCAACCGGGAACGGAACGGATCAGCCCCATGATCACGCTGGGCTCGTGGATGCGCGACGTTATCTCGCTGAATATGGAGAACTTCCGCCTCTTCGGGCCCGACGAAACGGCATCCAACCGGCTGCAGGATGTCTATGAGGTCATCGACAAGGTGTGGCAGTACCGGATTGACGACGTCGATGAGCACCTTGCGCGGTCAGGCCGCGTTCTGGAGGTGCTGAGCGAGCACCTGTGCCAGGGCTGGCTGGAGGGGTATCTCCTGACCGGCCGGCACGGGGTGTTCAACTGCTACGAGGCCTTTATCCACATTGTGGACTCCATGTTCAACCAGCATGCCAAATGGCTGAAGGTCCACCGGAAGCTGCCTTGGCGCCAGCCCGTACCGTCGCTGAACTACCTGCTCTCCTCACACGTCTGGCAGCAGGACCACAACGGGTTCTCACACCAGGATCCGGGCTTCATTGACCACGCGGTGAACAAGAAAGCCGAGGTCATCCGGGTCTACCTGCCGCCGGACGTGAACACGCTGCTTTCGGTCATGGAACACTGCCTGGCATCAACGGATTACGTCAACATCGTGGTCAGCGGCAAGCAGCCGTCACCCACCTGGCTGGGGCCCGCCGACGCTGCGAACCACTGCCGGCGGGGGCTAGGCATCTGGGGGTTCGCGGGATCCGAGGTCCCGGGGGAGGAACCGGACGTGGTGCTCGCCTGCGCCGGCGACGTACCGACGGTTGAGACTGTGGCAGCCGCGGAACTGCTGAAGGAGGGCGCCCCTGGCCTGAAGATCCGGGTAGTCAACGTAGTGGACGTGATGCGGCTCCAGGATGCGAGTGAGCACCCGCACGGGCTGACGTCGCGGGACTTTGATGGAATCTTCACACCGGACAAGCCGATCATCTTCGCCTATCACGGCTATCCGGCGCTGATTCACCGGCTGGCCTACCGGCGCACCAACCAGGAGGGCATGCACGTCCGCGGCTATAAAGAAGAAGGAACCACCACCACACCGTTCGACATGGCCATGCTGAACGGGATCGACCGCTTCCAGCTGGCCATCGACACCATCGACCGTGTGCCGGGCCTGGCGGAGAAGCACTCGCTGCTGCGCCAGAGCCTCCAGGACCGCCGGATGGAGGCCCGCGAACACACCCGGGCCGAGGGCGAGGACCCGGAGGACATCCGCAACTGGACACTAAAGGCCCGGGGGAGAAACAGCTAGGCCACGAGGCCGGCCAACTGGCCGGACGGCACATGGATCCAGCCCTCGGTCCGGGCCGCTTCCGCGTGGGAATCCGGTGGGCGGAGAGTTCTGCCCGTGGCGACAGCCCGGGCGGTCAACGAGGCGATAACTGCGTCAAAGAGGTCGTCGGATGCGGCCAGCCGGTCCTCGTGGCCGGTCAGGTCCAGCCAGGGCGCCGTCGCCTTCAGGTGCTCCAAAATCACACCAAGCCGCTCCGCCTCGGGAGCTCCTCGGCCCTTATAGCCACGGGCCAAAAGACCCCAAAGCTTGAGGGACGCGGCAGGGTAGACCTCCGCCAAGCGGCCGGACCCGTCCCTGGCCTGCGGCCCGTGCTCGGCGGCGATCTTCGCCTGGATCACTGCGCACCTCATGGCCGGATGTGCGAGCCTGTCGGCGGAAACGCTGAGCGGGATCAGCCCGGTATGCGCGGTGACGAAGCGGTCCGTGTCCCGGTAGGCCAGCAGGCGGCGGCCCTCGATGCCGTCGTGGTCCAGGACCGGACCCGCGTCAAGATTCAGGTGCCCTGCGAGGAACGGCAGGAAGGCGTCCGGCCAGCCAACGGGGCAGTCGATGCCGGTCATCGAAGTGGTACCGAACAGTTCAACGATTTCCCGGTCATGCACGTCCAGGGCAAGGTGCTCCAGGCGGGCATCCCCACCGTCCCATGCCAGGACAGCGACCGCCGTCTTTTTGGTCGCCGCGGCGAGATCGACGCCGAGCGTCCTCACGCAGCGGCGGCGCGGTACTGGAGTGCGCCGGGAATGCCACCCGTCTCGCCGAGGCTGTCACCTCGGGCAAAGGCTGCCCACAACCTGCGAACTTCACGGCCAACGGTGTCGATCTCGTTCCACGTTGCGCCCGTCAGAAGCCCCGCCGCTGCCCAAGTTTGCTGGTTGCCGAACAGCAGCGGCAGGTCGACAGTGTGGGCGGCACGGTAGAAGTTGCCGGGCGCACCCCAGGACATCACGTAGGTGTGGGCCTTGCCGCCTGCCCGGGTATGGCGTCGGGCAAACTTCCGCGCAGCCTTTCCGTACACCGCTTCCGTCACAGCCCAGTTAATGACCTTGACGGCGGCGGCACCCACTGCGGGAACCGGGCGCAGCGTGCGCACCAGCGGGTTGCGCGGCATAAACAGCCTGGCTTCGTCTGACGTGTGCCCAATCAGCACCTCGATGCCCGGTGCCGTCGCGTTCCAGGCGTCTTCGATTTCGGCTTCCGGCGGCAGTGGGGCATGACCGTACTGGGTGCCGAACGGCATGGCCGCAATCAGCCCGTACTTCCGGGCCACCTGCGAGACGTGGTTTTCAAGAGCCACAACTTCCATGGCAGGGGTGTCTTCGGTGACCGCTTCGGCAGCAATGCCCATGGCGCGGCTCATTTTGTGCCGGCCGCGGGTGATACCCAGCGGAGCGCTCTGGATGATGGCCCGCTGGAACAGTGACGGCGCTTCCGGTGTGGCCATCAGGTGGGCCACGGAGTCCCCGCCTGCGGACTGGCCGAAGGCGGTGACGCGGTGCGGATCGCCGCCAAAGGCCGTGATGTTGCGCTGCACCCAGCGGAAGGCTTCCAGCTGGTCCAGCAGGCCGAGGTTGGCGGGCCGTCCGGTCCCCGTTGCCAGGTATCCGAACAAACCAAGCCGGTACGTTACCGAGACCACGATGACCCGGTTCTCCGCCACGAGCGAGGTGGCATCGAAAATCGCCAGGTCGCCCGAACCTGAAGTGTAGGAGCCGCCGTGCAGCCACACCATGACGGGGACGCGCTCATCTTCTGAAAGACCGGCCGGCAC
>JBDTQQ010000003.1:0-21176 GCA_039932075.1 Pseudarthrobacter sp.
CATGCAGGCACTGAGACCAAGGTGTGGCGCGAAGTGGTGCAACTTGGCCAGGCGCTGCGCAGCGTGGCCGAAATCAGCGGCTCGGTGGTCACCGGGGCTTCCGGCCGCGTGGACGTCGCCATCCTGCACGACACCGATGCCCGCTGGGCTTCCGAGCTGGACTCGCACCCGAGCGTGGATGCCTCGAACATTGCCGAGACCCGGCGCTGGCACGATGCGTTCTACCGCGCCGGCATCCCCACGGACTTCGCCCGGAGCACCGACGACCTCTCCGGCTACCGGCTTGTCATTGCCCCCATGCAGTACCTGCTCACCGATGCGGGCGTGGCGAACCTGGATGGATACGTACGCTCCGGCGGCCACCTTGTGGTGTCGTATTTCTCCGGAATCGTCGACGAAAATGACCACATCAGGCTCGGCAGCTATCCCGGCGCTTTCAGCGAACTGCTGGGCGTGCAGATGGAAGAGTTCTTTCCGCTGCGGGCAGGGGAAAGCGTCCGGCTCAGCGACTTCGGTGCGGGCAGCTGCTGGAACGAACTCGGCAGGGCCACCACCGCCGAGGTCCTCGCCACCGTGGCCGAGGGGCCTGCTGCAGGTTCTCCGGCCGTGACCCGCAACCGTGCCGGCAGCGGCCGCTCCTACTACGTGGCAACCACGCTCGCGCCGGAGGGCCTGGGCGAACTGCTCACCAGTGTCTGTGCCGATGCAGGGGTGCAGCCGCTCGTTCCGGATCTGCCGGAGGATGTGGAAGTGGCCCGGCGCAGCAAGGACGGAACCGACTGGACGTTCTGCATCAACCACGGATCCCACGAGGTGCGGCTACCGCTGGAAGGCGTCGACCTCATTACCGGCGCGGACCTCAACGGTGGACTCGGGCTCGCGGCCGGTGCAGTCGCCGTCGTCCGTTCGCCTGCCGTCCCGCTGGTCGGCACCTCGGCAAACCAGTCAAACCAGTCAAACCAGTCAAACCAGTAGGGACTTCACATGCTCGCCGCCGCCCGCCACTCAGCCATCCTCGCAGAGGTCCAGCGTGAGCGGATCGTCCGTGTTACGGACCTGGCCAAGATGCTGGGTGTTTCACTGATGACGGTGCGGCGGGACATCGAGGCCCTCGATACGGCAGGCGCAGTGGAGAAAATCCACGGCGGGGCCAAACTGCCGGGCGGAGCGAGCACCCACGAGCCTGGTTTTGAGCTGAAGGTGACCCAGCTCAAGAACGAAAAGATGGCTATTGCGCAGGAGGCTGCCGCCCAGGTGCGCGAGGGAATGGCGGTGGGGCTCAGCGCGGGCACCACCACCTGGGCACTGGCCCAGCTGTTGTCGGCCGGACCGCGGATCACGGTGGTCACCAACTCTGTGCGGATTGCCAACGTGTTCCACCAGAGTTCTTCGACGTCCACCGTGATCCTGACCGGCGGCGAGCGCACGCCCTCCGACGCGCTGGTGGGCCCCTTGGCCACATCCTCCCTCAGGCAACTGCACCTGGATGTGCTGTTCCTCGGCGTCCACGGCGTAGACGCCGACGCCGGGTTTACTACTCCGAACGTGCTTGAGGCGGAAACCGACCGGGCGTTCGTGGCGGCGGCTCGGCGCGTGGTGGTCCTGGCCGACCACACGAAGTGGGGCACGCTCGGCATCAGCACGATCGCCGCCCTCGAGGATGCCGATGAACTCATCAGCGACGACCTGCTCGGCGGCGAAGCCAGGCGCATCCTCGGCAAACGCGTGGGCCGGCTGCGGCTGGCCCCGATCGACGCCCCGGCCGGCGCCGCAATCGGTTGACCACTGGCACCTACGAACTTACCCGACCCCACAACGCCTGGAGCTGCAGTGAACAACCCGGACCCGAACCTTGCCCCGGAACCCGATACCGCAGGAACCGCCCTGCCCCCGGCACCGCTGTACCTGCGACGCTCGGGCACCGCGCTGCTCATCGATCTCAGCACCGGCGAGCCGGCCTTGTTGCATTTCGGCGCCGACCTCGGCCCGGACCTGCCGGACCTTTCGCTGCTGCGTGACCCCGTGCCGCACTCCGCGCTGGACACCCCGGTGACCCTTGGGCTGATCCCACAGGCTTCCGCCGGCTGGCGCGGCCGTCCCGGACTCCGCGGCCACCGAAACGGCGTGGCGTTCTCCTCCCGGCTCCGGCTGGCTACCGCCGCACCTGATCCGGGCGATACTGGTTCCGCCGTCATCACCCAGACCGACCCCGACGCCGGTATCACGGTCCGGACCGAGATCCGGATCAACGACGGCGGCCTGCTCCAGCTCCGCCACTCCCTGACGAACGACGGGCCGGACACCTACTTCGTCGAGGAACTGGCGGCGGTGCTGCCGGTGGGCCGGGCCGCCACGGAAATTCTTGACCTGACCGGCCGCTGGTGCCGGGAGTCCCACCCCCAGCGCCTTCCGCTGCATCAGGGGACCTGGGTCCGGTCGGGCCGGCACGGCCGGACCGGCCATGACTCCTCACTCCTGCTGGCCGCCGGCACGGCGGGGTTCGGGTACCGCCACGGGCAGGTGTGGGCTGTCCATCTGGGCTGGAGCGGCAACCACGAGAGCTTCGTCGACACTGCCGGCGACGGCCGGACCGTCATCGGCGCCTCGGAACTGCTCGGATCGGCCGAAATCAGCCTGGCACCGGACACCAGCTATGAGACCCCCTGGCTGTTTGCGGCCTACTCCGACGCCGGCCTGGACGGCATCACCGACGCTTTCTACAGGTGGTTCCGCGGCCGGCCGCACCACCCGGGCGCGGCATCGGGCAAGCCGCGTCCGGTGGTTCTCAACGTCTGGGAGGCGGTGTATTTCGACCACCGGCTGCCGGCGCTGCTGGAACTTGCCGAGTCCGCCGCCAGCCTGGGCGTTGAACGCTACGTGCTCGACGACGGCTGGTTCCGCGGCCGGCGCAACGACACCGCGGGCCTCGGCGACTGGTACGTCGATGAGCAGCTCTGGCCCGACGGACTCACCCCGCTCATCGACGCGGTGACAGACCATGGCATGGAGTTTGGCCTGTGGGTGGAACCGGAGATGGTCAACGAGGACTCGGATCTCGCCCGGGCGCACCCGGACTGGATCGCCGGGCCCGCCGCTCGCCCCGCAGGCGGCAAGGACGGCAAGGACGGCACGGACGGCCGCCTGCCGGAACGGTGGCGGCACCAGCAGGTCCTGGACCTGGTCAACCCCGACGCCTGGCAGTACATCTTCGACCGGCTCGATGCCCTCCTCCGCGAAAACCGGATCAGCTACCTCAAATGGGATCAAAACCGGGACCTGACCGAGATGGGCCACGCCGGCCGGCCTTCGGTCCATGCCCAGACCCGTGCCGTTTACCGGCTCCTGGACGAACTGCGCAGAGCCCACCCCGGCGTCGAAATTGAAAGCTGCTCATCAGGGGGCGCCCGCGTGGATCTCGGCATCCTGGAACGCACGGACCGGGTCTGGGGGTCAGACTGCAACGACGCCCTGGAACGGCAGACCATCCAGCGCTGGACCGGAATGGTGGTGCCGCCGGAACTCGTCGGATCACATATCGGGCCGACCACGAGCCACACCACCGCGCGAACCCACGATCTCTCGTTCCGGGCGATCACCGCAATGTTTGGCCACTTCGGCCTTGAATGGGACCTCCGGCAACTCAGCCCCACTGAGCGTGAAGAGCTCGGACGGGCAATAGCGCTGTTCAAGAAGTACCGTCCACTTCTTCACAGCGGCCGAATGGTGCGTGCCGATGAGCCCGATCCCGCCCTGCGGCTGCACGGTGTCGTCGCACAGGATGGCAGCGAAGCCCTGTACGCGCTGGTGTCCATGGCGACGTCGTTCGCTGAGGTCCCCGGGCGGGTCTGCCTGCCGGCGCTGCAGCCCGAAGCCCGGTACCGGGTGGAGGCCATCTACCCGGCGTCCGACGACAGGCACGCTTTCATGCAGACCGTGCCGCCGGCCTGGCTCAGCACCGGCGTCGAGGCCACCGGCCGTTTCCTGGCAGCGTCCGGCCTCCCGATGCCGGTCCTCAACCCCGAGCACGGCGTTCTCCTGGCCGTCCGCCGGGTCCATCACGCCGATGCCAGCCCCAGCGCCCGCCCCGTAAGGAACTCCTAGCATGGACCAGATCACGAAACGTGCCTACAAGCTCTCCGACGGACGGGACCTCATCTACTTCGACGACGCGGACACGGTGCTACCGCCGGACCGCGGGCCGGACCTCCGCGAACCGGCCGTCCGTCCACCCACCGCCACCATGCGCCAGGATGTCCTGACCGGCGAGTGGATCTCGATCGCGGCCGCCCGGCAGAACCGGGTGGTCCTGCCGCCCTCGCATCTGGACCCGCTGGCCCCGGCGTCGCCGGACAACCCCTCTGAAATCCCCAGCCTCTATGATGTGGCCGTCTTCGAAAACAAGTCCCCCTCCTTCGGTCCCGGGCTGGCCGGCCCCGCTGCGCCGGAAGGCCTCGATGACCTGGCCAGGATCGGCCTCGGACGCAGCCGGCAGTCAGTTGGTCGCTGCGAAGTGGTGTGCTTCTCGCCCGAACACACGGGTTCCCTCGCCGGAGTATCGCTGTCCCGAATGCGGACAGTAGTGGAGGCCTGGGCCGACCGGACGGCGGCACTGTCCGCGCTTCCCGGCGTCGAGCAGGTCTTTCCGTTCGAGAACCGCGGCGAGGCGATCGGCGTGACCCTGCATCACCCGCACGGCCAGATCTACGCTTACCCGTACATCACCCCGCGCACGGCCCAGCTGATCCGCACGATCGGGAATTACGGCGGCACGCTGTTCGAGGACATCCTCGGCTTCGAGCAGAAATCCGAGCGGGTGCTGCTCCGGGGCGAACACTGGACGGCATTTGTCCCGTTCGCCGCGCGCTGGCCGCTGGAAGTGCACATCCTTCCCCACCGGCATGTCCCGGACCTGGCGGCGACGACGGATGAGGAACGCGACGAGTTCTCGCGGTTGTACGGCCGGCTCCTGCGCGGCGTTGACGCCCTCTATTCGACGCCCACACCCTACATCTCCGCGTGGCATCAGGCCCCCGTCAACGCCTACCGGGACGACGTCCGGCTGATGCTGCAGCTGACATCGCCGCGGCGCGAGGAGAACAAGCTCAAATACCTGGCCGGATCCGAAGCCGCGATGGGGGCCTTCATCGCTGACATCCCGCCCGAGACCGCCGCCGCCCGGCTTCGGGACGCAATTGATCGGACCCCCAATGGCAGGGAAGGCACCGCATGACCACGACCGAACTTTCCCGGCGGGGGCCCGGCTAGACCCGGGCCAGCCCCGCTACCTCCGCCAGCAGTTCAACGGAGCGGATCCGGCGGTCGGTGCCGCTGTTCTGGTGCGCCACGATCAGTTCGTCGGCGTCGGAGTGCTTGGCGAACCCATCAAGGTAGTCGAGTACCGCGTCCGGGGTGCCGATGGCTGAGTACCTCATCATCTGCGAGACATGCTGGCCCTGCGGGGAGTCCAGGATCATGTCCGCTTCGTCATCCGTGAACTGGCGTCCGCCGCCGAAGAAAAGTCCGACGCGGGCACGCAGGGTGGCCCGGAACGCTTCCTGTGCTTCGGCCGCGGAATCGGCGGCAATGACGTTCACGCCGGCGATGACGTGGGGCGCGTCCAGCTGGGCCGACGGTTTGAATTCGCGGCGGTAGAGGGCCACCGCATCCTGCAGTGCGTTAGGGGCGAAGTGCGAGGCGAACGCGTAGGGCAGCCCCAGCTGGGCGGCGAGACGCGCGCCGAACAGCGACGAGCCCAGGATGTAGAGCGGGACGTTGGTGCCTTTGCCGGGAGTGGCCTCGACGCCTTGAATCCGGGTGGGCCCCGTGAGGTAGCCCTGTAGTTCCAGCACGTCCTGCGGGAAGCTGTCGGCGGACATCGGGTCCCGGCGCAGCGCCCGCAGGGTGTTCTGGTCGCTGCCGGGAGCACGGCCGAGGCCCAGGTCGATCCGGCCCGGGTGCAGGGTTTCCAGGGTGCCGAACTGCTCGGCGATGGTCAGCGGTGAGTGGTTGGGGAGCATGATGCCGCCGGCGCCGAGCCGGATGGTTTTGGTGTGCGCGGCAACGTGGGCGATCAGCACGCTGGTGGCGGAGGAGGCGATGGAGGACATGTTGTGGTGCTCGGCGTACCAGATCCGCCGGTACCCCAACTCTTCAGCGCGCTGGGCCATTGCCACGCTGCCTGCGAAACTCTCCGCCGCCGTCTGGCCTTTGCCAATTGTTGCCAGGTCAAGGATGGAGAGGGGAAGCGTCACGTCGGTGCCAGCCTTTCAGTGAGTTGCGTTCGGGGTGGGCGCGCCGGATCACGGCGGGCACACTGTGGACAACGACGGCGGCGCGTGGGTTATTTCATCCGGTGCCGGAATACTCAGCATGCTGAGGCAGTTGCCGCCCCTATGAGCCAAGACATGAACCAGACGGAACTGTCCGCAACCATCGATCTCAAAGACCTCGGAACCGTGCAGCGCCTCGGCTTCGGTGCCATGCGCATCGTAGGCGACGGCGTGTGGGGTGAACCGGCGGACCGCCAGGCTGCCCTCGCAGTGGTGCGCCGCGCCGTCGAACTCGGTGTG
The DNA here is from genome assembly GCA_039932075.1 of Pseudarthrobacter sp. GTDB lineage: Bacteria > Actinomycetota > Actinomycetes > Actinomycetales > Micrococcaceae > Arthrobacter. Next base: position 6,570 of record JBDTQQ010000003.1, read on the forward strand.
GACTTCATCGACACCGCCGATTCGTACGGGCCCAACATCAGCGAAGAGATTATCGCCGAGGCCCTGCACCCCTATGGGGAAGGGCTGAAGATCGCCACGAAGGTGGGCTTTACCCGGACTGGCCCTAACAAGTGGATCCCGGTGGGCCGGCCGGAATACCTGCGCCAGCAGACCGAACTGAGCCTGCGCAAGCTGAAGGTGGACACCCTGGACCTGCTGCAGCTCCACCGGATCGATCCGAAGGTGGACGCAGACGAACAGTTCGGCGTGCTCCGCGAGCTTCAGGACGAGGGCAAGGTCAGGGCGCTGGGCCTGTCCCAGGTTGGCGTGGCCGAACTGGAAGCGGCCGGAAAACACTTCACCGTCTCCACGGTCCAGAATCGCTACAACACGACCGACCGCAGCTCCGAGGATGTGCTCGAGTACGCGGAGGCAAACGGCATCGGCTTCATCCCGTGGGCACCCATCTCGGCCGGAGAACTCGCGCAGCCCGGCGGCCCGCTGGATGAGGCGGCCAAGCGGCTGGGTGCCACCACCTCGCAGGTGGCGCTGGCCTGGCTCCTGCGCCGCTCCCCCGTGATGATGCCCATTCCGGGCACCGGATCCGTGAAGCACCTTGAAGAAAACGTGGCCGCGGCGGCGATCCGGATCGACGACGCAACCTACGCCGAGCTTGAGGCGGCCTCCAAGGTATTGACTGCATCTTAAGCACGGCTCCCCCAACCTTCCGCCGGAGAAGTCCGGCACAGACAGGAGATACAGCATGGCAAACATTTTGATGGTCGTATCGGCCGCCGACTCCCTCACCATGAAGGATGGCAGCGAACACCCCACCGGCTACTGGGCCGAGGAACTCGTGGTCTCGCACCAGACCCTCCGGGCCGCCGGCCACACCGTTCACATCGCCACACCGGGCGGGGCAAAGCCCACGGTTGACCAAGTGAGCCTGGCCCCGGAGTCGGCGGGCGGCAAGGAACGGGCGGACGGTTTCCGCGCATACCTTGCCAGCATCGACGCCGAGCTCTCGGCGCCGCTGGTGCTGGCCGACGTCGACATCAGCAACTACGACGCCGTGGTGATGCCCGGCGGGCACGGCCCCATGACCGACCTGTATAAGGACGCCGATCTGGGCCGCCTGCTCGTGGCGGCCGACAGCGCCGGAAAGGTGATTGCACCCTTCTGCCACGGCCCCGCCGGGCTGCTGAGCGCAACGTTCGACGACGGCTCCATCGCTTTTGCGGGCCGCCGCCTCACCGTTTTCACTAACGAAGAGGAACTGAATGGCGGCACCGGGGAGAACACCCCGTGGCTGGTGGAGGATGCGCTCAAGGAGAAGGGCGCCGTCATTGAGAATGCGGCCGCCTGGAGCTCCAACGTGGTGCGCGACCGCAACCTCATCACCGGTCAGAACCCGCAGTCCAGCGAGGAAGTGGCGAAGGAAGTGGTCAAGGCCCTGGGCTAATGGCCTGACTGACTAGCGGAGCGCGTCCTGCGCACGCAGGAAGAGGCCCGGCCTGTTGGCCGGGCCTCTTCCGTGCGACGCACGTCCTTGGACTCTCGTCAGTTGCCCTTAAGCTGAGACGCTTAGGCGGCGCAGCCCCCTGGGCCAACAGTCGGATCGATGGCGGCGATCAGCTTCTGGATGCTTGCCAGCTGGGCGGTGAGATCAGTCACGACGGCCGTCTGGGCAGCCACCGCCTCCTTCTTTGCCCCCTTCTGGGTCTGCACATCGCGAAGCTTTGCCTGGGCTGCTGTGACCTGCGCATCAAGTGTGATCAGCTGCGACTGCAAGGATGCCAAGTTGGCCTCCGCGGCGGTGATGTCACCGTTCAGCTGGTCGAGCTGCTTCAGCAGCGGCGCCACCCGGCCTTGGAGGCTCAGGACTTCAGCCTCCTTGGCGGAGATCTGGGTATTGAGGTCGGTGAGCTTCACCGAAAGGCCGTCACCGAGCTGATTCAGCTGCGCAATCTCCCCCGTCTTGGCCGTGACCGCCTGGTTGGCCGCGTCCAACGTTGCCTGAAGGTCCGGGAGCTGACGCTGCAGCTCAGAAATTTCGGCCTCCTTTCCCTCCACGGCGTCGTCGGCCGCAGCAAGGTTGGCATTCGCCTGGACCAGGTCCGCCTTCTTTCCGTCCAGAATCACCTGCTGATCCGCGATGGCCTGCTTCGCGTCATCTACTCCCTGTGTAAGGGAGGGGAGGGCGGTTTCAAGGTCATCCACCACCTTTTGCTGCTCGGCAACCGCGTTGGCTGCTGCTGTAGCCGCATCGTTGAGCGTTGCCAACTCGTTCTGGAGGTTGGTCAGTTCCGTCTGCTTGCCCTCAACTGCGGCGTACGCGTCTTTGGCCGCTGCCTGCAGGCCCGGCACCCGGTCCTTCAACGTGGCAATTTCCGCCTGCTTGGCGGTGACCGCGAGGTTTGCCGTGTCGAGCGCAGCCTGCAGCGGAGCGGCCTGCTGCTGCAGCGTGCTGCTTTCTGCCTGTTTGGCCAGCAGCTGAGCGTTCAGTGTGTCAACCTGCTTCTGGAGCACGGCCAGGTCGCCCTGCAGCCCGGAGATCTGCGTGTTCTTGTCGGCGATCTGGGTGTTGACGGCGGCCAGTTCCGCCGTCTTGCCCGCCAACTGGTCCTGAAGGTTGCGCTTCTTGATGGAATTGCCGTTGATGGCCGCAATTTGCGCGTTCAGCGATGCAATGTCGGCCTCCAGGCTCGTCTTCTGTGCCTGCAGTGCGGTCAGTTCGCTCTGGGCGGTGGCAATCTGGGTTTGCCTCGCGGAGATCTGACCGTTCACGGTGTCGATCTGGCCCTGCAGAGCGGTGATCGCAGCGTTGGCGGCAACAATTTTGGCATTGTTGTCGCTCACTGCGTTGGCTGCCGCCGCAGCATTGGCCTGAAGTGTCACCAGATCCCTCTGCGCCGCAGTGATGGCGTCGTTCTTGGCTTTGAGTGCTGCCGCGGCGGCGTCGGCCGTGGCCCCGAGGTTTGCCAGCTCGCCTTGGGCAGTGGCAATTTGTCCTTCCTTATCGGTTACCGCGGTGCTCGCGGCCGCGGCAGTTGTCTGGAGCCCAGCCAGCGTAGATTGGGCAGCGGCAACCTTGTCCTTCTGGTCCTGAAGCGCCTCGGCCGCGCTGGTGCCGGCCTGTTCCAGGATGGCGAGTTGCGTCTCGGCTTCAGTGACTGCCTGCTGCGCGGAAGCCACTGCGTCGGCCGCCTGCACTGCTTGTGCCGTCAGTGCGGCCAGCTGGTCCTGAGCTGCCTTGATCTCCGCCTCCTTGGCTGCCAGTTCGCTGGCGGCCTGGGCAGCGGATTTCTGGAGTCCGTCAAGTTCGGTTTGGGCTGTGGCGATGGCTTGGCTATTGGACGTCAGCTGTGCGTCCAGGGCGTCCGCGTGTGCTCGGAGGTCCCTCACAGCGGCCTGCGCTGTCTCGAGGTCCGCCTGCAGCGGCGCCAGCTCGTTGGTGACCCCGGACTGCTGGACCTTCAACCCATCCAAAGCAGTCTGGGCTTCAGCCACGGCGCTGGCCTTTGCCGCCTGGTCGGCGGTGAGCTTGTCGAGCTCTGACTGGGCGTCGGCCTCGTCCTGAGCCAGGGCCGTCTCCTGGGCCGTGAGGTCGTCCAGTGCTTTTTGGGCTGCGGCGACGTCACCGGCCAGTCCATCGGCCTGGGTTTGAAGCTTTGTCTTTTCCGCCTGCAGGGCGGCGATGGCGGCAGCGTTCTTTTTGACTGCAGCCTTCATCAGGTTTTCCTGGACGAAGCCCCGGTGCGCCTGCTGGTTAATCACGCCATTACAAATACCGGTCGCCGAGCCGGGAGCGGCGGTGGCCGGCATGGCAAAGACCAGACTGCTGGTCAACAGACCCGGCAGGACAACCGCAGCGGCGAGGCGACGGGCAAGGACGGATTTGGACGCTGCAGTAGTCATAAAAGAAACTCCCCATTGAGACCGGTGACGCGGCCCCCTGGCCGCTCATTACCCCACCGTAAAGGGATCGCCGAGGGTGCACACGCGTAGTCCCCACCCGTCTTTTTTCGGTGAGTACTCACATTTGCAACCGGTTCCCGGGGCACTACTTGGTTTGTGACCGCCCCTGACGCCCGGCTAACGGCCGTTACCCCTCGTATCGCACCGTTTCGGCGGGCTGATCTGGTTTAGATGCGCACGGATAGTTGCTGCCGCGCGCTAATTCCGCTGCATCAAACTCAGCGTGGTCAATACGCCGCCGCCGAGGGACTCAACCGCTACCCGGCGTCGGAGTTCGAGGGGCGGGGCGGTGCACTGCTGGTGGACGAGGACCCCGAATTAATCGGGTCCCTCGCATTCACCAAGAGACTCCCGCCGCCGGTCTTACCAGGTCGGTAGTGCGGGCACCGGCCCGTCAATATCCACGTGTTCGGCGTCCCCGCGCGCCAGCCACTGGAGCAGGCCCTCACGGTCGGATACAACGCGCAATGCGCCGTCGCCGATGACCCACTCGTCACGCTCTTCAGTCACCAGCGTCATGCCGGGAGCACCCTTGGCGCGCAGGGACCGCACCACGGCTTCGAGAGCGTTCAGCAGCGAATCCGGATCGGCCTCCTCGATGGTCCAGGCGGTGTTGAGGTCATGGTGATGCACCACCAGCTCGGCTATCCGAAGTGCCACGATCGACGTCGCGGGGACCGCCTTGCCGTTTACCTGCACTTCCGTGGCCGCCAGTTCGCCGCTGAGCCGTTGTGCCTGCTCAGCAAAGTTGCGGGCGGATTCCCGCACTTCCGCAATGAGCTCCTCCCGCGGCAATGGCGGGGCTGGCGAAGAAGTGGTCTATGACTACGTCCTCGCCAAAGAAGGCCAGCACAAGTAAGAACCACCGCTCACAACGGTGCCGGCGCCTCGGCCCCGCACCGACGGCGCCCCGGAGTGCAAACTCCGGGGCGCCTGTATTTTTTGCACCCGTTCCCAGGAGCCAGAATGCAGCCATCCCGTCAGGACCCGCCCGCCGTCCCCCAAGCGGAAACTGTCGCGACCCATGTCCCCCAGCCGCTGCTGGAACGCCCGGGTGTCCGCCCCGCAGGCGTGCGCCAGGTCGTCCGTGACCTGGGCCTGCCTTATGTTTCCAACGGGGTGATCGGCCTCATCTTCTCCGCCTCCGGCCCGATAGCCATTACCCTGGCGGTGGGCGCGGCGGGAGGACTTACCGAAGCCCAACTCGCGTCTTGGGTGTTTGGCATCCTTTTTTCGGGCGGGGCAGCCACGGTGGTCATGTCTCTCCTCTATCGGCAGCCTCTCGGCTTCGCCTGGTCCATTCCCGGGACTGTGCTCCTGGGCCCCTCCCTTCAGCATTTGTCCTTTGCGGAGGTGGTGGGGGCCTTCTTCACATCCGGTGTGCTCGTCCTCGCACTGGGCGCCTCCGGAGTGGTTCGGCGAATCAAGGCAGCGGTTCCGATGCCGATTGTCATGTCCATGGTGGCGGCCGTATTCCTGAAGTTCGGCACAGACATCGTCTCCTCGACGCAGGCGAACCCCGTGGTGGCTGTCCCCATGGTGATCGCATTCCTGGTCCTCACGGCCGTGCCCGCCCTTGGCCGGTTCGTTCCACCGGTGCTCGGCACCCTGGCGGTTGGGTGCCTCGCCGTGGCGGTGAGCGGTCAATTCTCCTTCCACCCGGGCGGACCGATTCTGGCCATGCCGGTCTTCACCCTTCCTGAATTCACGTGGGCTGCCCAGCTCGAGCTCGTTGTTCCCCTGGCCCTTACCGTGTTGTTCGTTCAGAATGGCCAAGGCATCGCCGTTCTCCGTGCCGCCGGCCACAACCCGCCGGTCAACGTCTTCGCCATCGTTTCGGGCGCGTTTTCGTTGCTCAACGCAGGCTGCGGCGCGGTCTCAGCGTGCGTAACCGGCCCACGAACGCCCTGATGACGTCCTCGGGAACCAGGCAGCGCCAGTACACGGCGGCCGTGGTGTTCGGCGTCCTGGCCATGGCCTGCGCCCTCCTGGCTCCCGCCCTCACCCGGCTCATGCTTGCCACGCCCACGGAATTCATCCTCGCCCTCGGTGGCATTGCCATGCTGCGGGCTCTCCAGCAGGCCTTTGTGACCGCGTTCTCCACGACGTTCACCCTGGGGTCCCTGGTGACATTTGTGGTGACAATGTCGGGCATGAGCCTCTTCAACATCCATCCGGCTTTCTGGGGCCTGGTTGAGCACGCGGACCATGCCGGCCATGACGCCAGGCTGAAGACCGGCACGTCTGCACCACATCTGAAGGCATCCGCCAACTAAGCTAACGGCATGGCCAACAAAACCACTGCAGAAAAGCTTGCCACCATCCAGAAGGGCTACACGCTGGACGGCGCCACCATCGAGCTGGGTGCCGCCATTGTGGACGGCGAGCTTCACAAGGAAGCCCAGGTCCGGCTGCCGCTGTCCATGATGAACAGGCATGGCCTGGTGGCCGGCGCCACGGGCACCGGCAAGACCGTTACGCTGCACATGATGGCGGAGCAGCTGTCCGCGGCCGGCGTTCCCGTCTTCCTGGCGGACATCAAGGGCGACCTCTCCGGGCTGGCAACGGCCGCGGCCGGCAGCGACAAACTGAAGGCACGCACTGACAGCATCGGCCAGGCCTGGGCCGGCAAGACCTACCCTGTGGAATTCCTGGCACTGGGTGGCGACGGCAACGGCATTCCGGTCCGCGCCACCATCACCTCATTTGGCCCCATTCTGCTCTCCCGGGTGATGGAACTTAATGACACCCAGGAATCCAGCCTGCAACTGGTCTTCCACTTTGCGGACAAGAACAACCTCGAACTGATCGACCTGAAGGACCTCCGCGCCGTCATCCAGTTCCTCACCTCGAATGAAGGCAAGGACGAGCTTGAGGAACTAGGCGGCCTGTCCAAGGCCACCGCCGGCGTCATCCTGCGCGAGCTGGTGAACCTGGAGGCGCAGGGCCTGGAGAAGTTCTTCGGCGAGCCCGAGTTCGATACCGCCGAGCTGCTTCGGACCGCTCCGGACGGCCGCGGCGTGGTGACCTGCCTGGAACTCCCCACGCTGCAGACCAAACCGATGCTGTTTTCGACGTTCCTGATGTGGCTGCTGGCTGACCTGTTCGAAGACCTGCCTGAGGCCGGTGACTTGGACAAGCCCAAGCTCGTGTTCTTCCTGGACGAGGCCCACCTGCTCTTCAACGGCGCGTCCAAGGCCTTCCTGAGCGCCATCACCACCACCGTCCGGCTCATCCGTTCCAAGGGCGTGGGGATCTTCTTCGTCACCCAGACCCCCAAAGACGTGCCCGCAGACGTCCTGGGCCAGCTGGCCAACCGGATCCAGCATGCCCTTCGCGCGTTCACGCCGGAAGATGCCAAGGCCCTGAAAGCCACTGTCTCCACCTTCCCCGTCAGCGACTACGACCTCGAGGAGACCCTCACGTCCGCGGGAATCGGCGAGGCAGTCATCACCGTCATGAACGAAGAAGGCGCCCCGACGCCGGTTGCCCTCACCCGGCTGCGCGCCCCGGAATCGGTCATGGGCCCCAGCACTGACGACCTCGTCAAGAGCACCGTGGCAGGGTCGGCGCTGCTGGCCAAATACGGGACCGCCGTGGACAACATCTCCGCCTACGAGAAACTCACAGGCAAGGGTGCCGCGCCCACCGGCGACGCCGCTCAGGGTGAGCCGCCAGTACCCGGTGGGGCCGGCCAGGCAGGTGGCGGTCAGGCCGACGTCGACGCCGAAGCCCGCCGGATCGAAGAGGAGATCCTGGGCCGGCCCAGCAGCCGTCCGGCTCCGGAGCGCGGTTCGGGTCCCGCTCCGTCCCGGACGCGCCGCGCCCCGGCACCGGCACCCCCGGCACCGGCGGGCGGCGGGATCGCGGTCGAGCTCGCCGGCGCCCTCGGCGGAGCTTTGGGGGGCGGACTCAAGAGCATGGTCCGGTCCATGGGCACCCAGCTCGGCCGCGAGCTGCTCCGCGGCGTGTTCGGCACCTCGTCCCGGCGCCGCCGTTAGGCAAAACCGGACGATGCCCCGCGCCGTACCCCCGCCGTCGGACGTTAACAAGGCCGCTGCCCTCCCCCACTTCCTGCCGCCCCAGCTCCAGTGTTCAGCAGGCTTACAGGTAACGTAAGGGGCGTGCAGATGAGTCAAGCGTTGGTGAGGATGGCGGCCGGGTGGCTGCTGGGCCTCATGCTTGCCGTGGCTGCTTCCATTGTTGGCGTCAACGTGGTGAACAATACCGTGGCAAGCCCGCAACAGCCGGTCCGTGAATACCTGGACGCGCTGCAGCAGGGCAACGGCGGCAAGGCTCTTGGGCTGCTGCGGGCCAGCGTGCCCCCTGGCAACGCCGCCATGCTTGACGGTACGGCACTGAAGACGGCCGCCTCGCGCCTGGCGAACGTCACCATCGGCGAACCTGAGGACCGCGCCGGCAGCCAGGTCATGGTTCCGGTGCAGTACACGATCGACGGCAGCCGCCTGCGCACCGAGTTCCTTTTGGAGGAGACGGGCACGGAATGGCTGTTCTTTAGGACCTGGGCCTTTGTGCCATCGCGGCTGCCCACTTTGGGCGTCACGGTAGTGAACTCCAGCGAAGCGACCCTCAACGGTGTTCCGGTGAACATGCCGGCCGGCCGGAACTCCTTTGCCGTTTTCTACCCCGGCGAATACGAGGCTTCCCTCAACGGTGTCTACTTCGCCGCGCCGGCCACCCGCGCCACCATCACCTCCCGCGATGCGCCGGTGGCTCCGCTGAACCTCTTGACCGAGGCCACCGACCAGTTGCGGAAAGATGTGGGCCAGAGGGTGCAGGAGTTCTTGGACGACTGCGCCACCGAAGCCGACAAACAGCAGCGGCTGCAGCCCGACTGCCCCTTCTATTTCTCCAGCACCAACAACGTGGACGATGGCACCATCAAATGGACCATCACGGAGTACCCGGAAATCTCCATCGAGCCTTTCGGCGGCCGCTGGGTAGTTGCTCCCCTGGATGGCAAGGCCAAGGTGGAGGCTGTCCAGCAGAGCTCCTTTACCGGAGCCTGGTTCCCGCTGAACGAAGAGGTGGATTTCAGCTTCACCACCCGCCTGGACGTCCAGGGCGACACCATCAAGGTCACCCCGCTCCTGTCCTACTAGGTTTTGCCGGCCCACCGCCGCCGCACCGGCCCACCCGCGCCGCACCGGCCCACTTTTGGCCGGCCGACTGTTCCATCACCAGCCGCCTTCGGCACCGTTTCGTCGATAACTGGGCCGGTTCGGTTGGGGCCACCGCAGCGAACCCCTGGCCAGCACCTCCCGGACCTGCGCAAGAACAGATTCTGGCGCGTGAACTACGTCGTCGTAGAAGAACCTGAGCACGGGCAGCCCCTGAAGTACTGCCGAGTTGTCCCTGCGGCGGTCCTTCTTGAATTGCCGCGCGTCGAGGTGGAAGGCAATCCCGTCAATCTCCACGATGAGGAAGCCTTCCAAAAGGAAGTCCACGCGCCCAACGCCGTCTATCCAGACCTGGGTTTCCGTGGAAATACCGGCATCCCTGAACAGCACTCTGGCCAAGGACTCGAGGAGTGAATCCGCACCCCGGTCAACCTTGGACAGCACCTTCCGCGCCTTGCCTGACCGGTTGCCGGGCAGGTGGCGGAAAAGAAAGGCCGGATCGACGTCCCCCCGGTTATGCGCACAATCCACCATGACCAAGGATTCGAGTTCCGGCAGGCATAGGAGCGCGTGCAGCAATACATCTGGCAGTGCCGCCAGCGTCCCATGGCTCGGTGGCTGCGTCAGCGCAAGACGATGGCTGACACACCGGGCGGCGTTTCGGCCGTTGCTTTGCCAATAATGAGGCCGCACCGGGGGACGAAGTTGCCAGAGCCCAAACATCGGGGCGGCCGACACGCATGTGAGGAGCCCTCGGGCGCGTCCTGCGGCCACCAACTCCGGGTTCGCGTCCGCAGCGGCCAGAAGCCCCCGTTCCAGACGGACCACTTCACCGCTCCGGACCGCTCTGCGCAGGCCTGTTTCCGTTGCGCCTGCTGCCAGCACATCCCGCGTCAGCAGCACTCCCCCAGCCGACTTGAGGATCTCCGTGGGGTCCATAAGCCCACAATGTCGTCCGGTCGGGCCCGAGGACAGGTCCAAAGCGGCCTATGTGGACAAGATGTGCGTCCAAACTGGCCCACTTTTGGCGGCAGCAGTGACAGAACTGGCCCGGTTCCCAACCAGCGGGGGTTGAAAACCGGGCCAGTTCAGCACCGGGCCAGTTCCGCACCGGGGAAAGCCAGGGGGCCGTTAGTCCATGCCGCGCAGGTCCAGGACCAGCTCGGTGTCGCCGTCGTCCGTGAGCAGGACGGGGATGCCCCAGTCCTGCTGGTACAGGTGGCACGCGGCGTGATCCGGAATCTCGCCGTCCTCGTTTTCGGGGCCGTCGCAGGCCGCGGCACGGGCGGTGATGTGCAGGACGCCCTCGGGAATTCCCGAGGCCAGTTCCAGCGTCCGGAGCAGACCCACAGAGGTGCCTCCGCCAGCCACCAGCAGCTCCGGCGGGGTTGAGGAGATCTTCAGCTGCGTGGGATCGCCCCAGCGGTCGTCGAGCTTCTGGCCTGTGGGCGCGCTGAAGCGGACGGTCAGTTCCAGCAGACCGGGGGCCACCGGGCTCTTGGGCCTGTGCGTCTGCGATGCGCCCTCGTCCACCTGCTGCGCCTCCTTGGGGATCGGCACGTACACCAGCTGGTGCTTGTTGGCCTCAACCACCACCAGAAGCGGTTCAGAGCCGGCCGCCTGCGTGTGGTCCACAATCACGTCGGAGGGCTCGGAGAGGCCCCGCGCGAGGGTGGACACTTTTCCTGCCGCGGGGTCGTAGCGGCGCACGGCACCGTTGTACGTGTCCGCGATGGCCACGGAGCCGTCGGGCAGGACGGTGACGCCCAGCGGGTGCTGCAGTCTGGCCTCGGACGCCTCGCCGTCACGGAAGCCGAAGTCGAACAGGCCCTTGCCCACGGCGGTTTCCACGGTGACCGTGCCGTCGTCGGCGATCGCCAGCTTACGCAGGGCGGACGTTTCCGAGTCCGCCACCCAGATGCTTCCGTCGGCGTCCTCGGCAAGGCCGGACGGCTGGGCGAACCATGCTTCGTGGGCTTTCCCGTCAAGCAGCCCTTCCAGTCCGTTGCCGGCCACGATGGCCACAGCGCCCGTCAGCGGGTCGAAGCTGAAGATCTGGTGGGTGCCGGCCATGGCCACCACCACGGCATTGAGCTTGGTGGACCAGACAACGTCCCAAGGCGAGCTGAGCGAGACCTCCAGCGGGTGCCCGCTCAGCTGGCCGGTGAACCCTGCGGCGTCCTCGTCCACCCGGGCGGGGCCGGTTTCCAGGAGCCGCTGGATGCCGTTGCCGGCGAGCGTGGTGGCGGTTCCGTCCGTCAGCGACAGCCCGCGCAGGCGGTGGTTGACGGAGTCGGCAATCACGACGTCGTAGCCCGCCTTCGCGGCCACGTCTTCCGGAAGCAGCACGAGACCCTGTGGTTCGTTGAACTGCGCAGTCGGCTTGACGGAGTCAACGTCCGCGGCGGGGCCGTCGGCGTAGCCCTTGGTGCCGGAACCGTAGGTGCGCAGCACCGTCTGGAAGTCGGTGCCCAGCTCCACAAGACGGTGGTGGCCGGTATCCGTCACAAGCCAGGTGCCGGCGTCGGACGTCCCGGCGTCAGAGGTGCCCGTCTCGGAGGTGCCGCGGCCGGCGGGAAGGAAGAGGGCCTTGCCCGGGAAGCGCAGCGTGCCCGAGGTGGCTTCCGGCGCCACGTAGGGGCCTGAGCCCCGATGCAGGGTGCCCTTCGCCTCGTGCTCGGCGATCAGTTCGGGGATCAGCACAGCGAGGCCGTCTGCGTGGCCTTCGCCGGACAGGTGGGCCACGATGTAGCCCTCGGGATCGATGACGACGAGGGTGGGCCAGGCACGGGCGGTGTAGGCCTTCCAGGTGTCCAGCTCAGGATCGTCCAGGACGGGGTGGTGGATCTCGTAGCGCTCCACCGCAGCAGCTAGGGCTACTGGATCTGCCTCGTGCTCGAACTTGGGAGAGTGCACACCCACGGTGACCAGGACATCGGAGTACTTCTCTTCGAGCGGGCGCAGCTCATCGAGGACATGCAGGCAGTTGATGCAGCAGAAAGTCCAGAAGTCGAGGAGCACGATCTTGCCGCGCAGGGCTTCGAGGTCCAGCGACTTCCCACCGGTATTAAGCCAGTTACGGCCCACCAGTTCGGAGGCGCGGACCCGGAGTTGGGTGCGTACGGTTTCGCTCATCAGCGTCCTTCCAGCTTGTTGCGTTCAGCCAATCTGGCGTCGCGTTCGGCCAATTTGGCAAACATATTGTTGTAAGCGGTGAGATCGGCGTCGTTATTCCGGTCCGCTGCCCGATCGGTGCGGCGCGTCTCCCGTTCATCGGAGCGGGACCACATGACGGCGACGCCGATAGCCACCAGCAACGTGGGGACTTCGCCGATGCCCCAGGTCACCGCACCACCCAATTGCTGGTCCAGGAGGGCGGACGGGCCCCAGGGGCGCCCAAGGTTGCCGAAGTAGTCCGCCGCCAACAGGCTGGTGCCGCCCATGATCGTGACGCCGAAGAAGGCGTGGAAAGCCATAGTGGCCAGCAGGAGGAGCAGGCGCATGGGATAGGGCGCGCGACGGGGCAACGGATCCGTGCCGATCATGCTCAGCACGAAGATGTAGCCGGTGAGCAGGAAGTGCAGGTTCATCAGCTCGTGGCCCACGTGCTCCCGCATCGCGAAGCCGAACGCGTCCGAGAAGTAGAACAGCACAATGGAGCCGGCGAAGTTTGCAGCTGCGAAGAGCGGGTGCGTGACGAGCTGCGAGAACTTGGAGTGGACAAAAATCAGCACCCACTCGCGCAGGCCGCGGGAGCCGTCCGTACGGGCAGGCAGTGCCCGCAGGGCCAGCGTCACCGGGGCACCCAACACCAGGAAGAGCGGCGCCACCATGGTCAGTGCCATATGGCCCATCATGTGGGCGGAGAACAGCACCATTCCGTAGACCGTCGGCGGCCCGGAGGTGATGTAGGTCAGCACCAGAAGGCCCACCACCCAGTTCACGGAGCGGAACCACTGCCACTTGTCCCCGCGCCGCCGGACCTTGGCCACGCCGAGGAAGTAGGCCACCAGCGCGAACAACACCACGGCCACCCAGAGCCAGTCGAGGCGCCATTCGGTCAGCCAACGCTCCGGGGTCAGTTCCGGCGGCAGTTCGTAGCCGGTGAGGATGAATGCCGGCGATGCGTCAGGCGCGAAGGTGGTGGGCTCGGGCGGCGCCGACCGGCCCAGGGCGACGGCGACGCCCGAGGTGGCTCCCATGATCAGGAGCTCCGCGATGACCAGCTGCCACAGCACGCGGCGTGCGGACAGTGCCGAGCCTTTACGGCCCAGCTGCGGGATAACCCACTGCCGGTGCATAAAGCCAATACCGCCGAGGACCACGGTCGCGGCCGCCTTGGCCAGGATGAGCTGGCCGTAGGATGATCCAAAGAGGTCAGCCCAGTTGGTGACCCGGATGCTTGCGTTGATGACGCCCGAGGCAAATACCAGCACAAAGGCAAAACCGGCCAGTGCCGAAAACCGCCGCAGGGTCGGTTCGGTGATGTCTGTGCCGGCACCCGGCTTCGGCCCCGTCAGGATGCCGGACAGCAACGCCAGCAGGATGATGCCGCCCACCCAGACACTGACGCCTACCAGGTGCAGGCCCAGGGAGTTGACGGCCGCAGAGTGGTCCGACGAACTCGACGAGTGTCCGATCAGGGCGGCAGGCACGAGCCCGACCAATGCCAGGACCAGCGTGAGCGCGAGACCGCCCAGGGATCTGACACCGAACAGGGCGGTGGTCACGACGGCCGCAATGATGGTTACGGCCAGCCAGGCCCGGCCGGTGTCAATGTCGGTCATGAAGTACACCAGGGCGCGGGTGAACTCGGCGTCCCCGGAAAGCCCCTGGCCTGCGACGTCCGAGTAGGTGAGGACCAGCACGGCGATCGCCGACAGCGTCCAGACCGCACCGGCTGCGGCGGCTATGGCCAGGGCCCTTGCAAAGGCCGGGTGTTCGGGTGCGTCCACAGCGTTGGTCCGGGATCGTGGACCGGAGGTCCGGGGCAGGATACCGACGGCAAAGATCAGCCCGCCAATGACGGTTGCCAGGGACACGTTGTGGATGGCCTTGCTGATTGGCAGTCCCCAGCGGGCCAGCGCTCCGGGATCGGAAACCGCACGCGCTGCCGCGGCGCCGGAGAATAAGAGTGCTGCAGAGAGTCCCAGGAGCAGGGCTGCGAGCCCCAGCAGCTGCCAGGGCCGGGAAACCCCCACGGCACCGGGAATCAGCGTTGTAGCGCCCCTGCCAGGAGCCGGCTGGGGTGCTGTGGGACGGGATTTTGCTGCAGAAGGCACCTAATCATTGTCCGCTACCCGTGCCGACGCGGCGAATCGGCCTCCGCGGGAAAGCAAAGGGGCGGCCACCCGAAGGTTGCCGCCCCTTTGGCTGGTGCTGAAGAAGACTACTTCTTCTTGGCGACTGCAGCCTTCAGCTTGGAGCCGGCGGTCAGCTTGACGCTGTGGCCTGCTGCGATCTGGATGGTCTCGCCGGTCTGCGGGTT
>JBDTQQ010000004.1:0-20647 GCA_039932075.1 Pseudarthrobacter sp.
GGAAGGGCGGCCTTGGTTCATTTGTCGTCCGGGGACGCTTTATCCTCAGCAACTACCCGGTTGGCGATCAGGTCCACGCGGTCTGCGGCGGTCAATTCGTCGTCGTCCTGAATGGCGGCGACGTCCCGGCTGTCTACAGGTTCCGCCCCGGAATCAGAAACCTCGTCAGCATTCGGATCGTCCTTGTGGCGGGCTTCCTGGAGATGGTGCTCCAGCTTTTCCTCCGCGTCGCGGCGACGTTGACCCACAGTCCGCATTTGCTGCGTTGTCGGCGCCACATGCGCGTGCTGGTGCGGGCCATGGTCATGGATGCTAGCAACGTAATCTTCGCTCATACAGAAATCGTCCCACTGTATTCCGGCGCCGGGAAGGCGCAGTCTCCCGAGTGAAGGACGACGACGGGACCTCCCGCCGTCGTCCTTCTTGCGTTGGGTGCCGCTCGCCGGCTAGCGGTTGGACGCGAAAACGTACTTGAATTCGTCGGCGCGGTGGATGGCACGGCGCCAGCCGCCGGGGCGGCCGGGACCATGCGGCTCACGCCGTAGACCTCCGCATCGGATGAGAGTCCCTGCTCGCGCAGGTACCCCATGAGCCCCCCCGAGCTGCAACGTCGCGGGCCGCTGTACGTTCAGCCCTTGCACCGGGAACGTTCCCTTGGCCCGCTCCCACCTCCCTGCTCCAGGCGTTACCCGCGCTGCGGGATCCCACCCTCCGGATGGACCCTCCCGTTAGCTAGCGAGGAGTTGCGCGCGTGGCCTCGGGAAATCGGCACTCGTGGGGAGCGCATCGATGAGCGCCTCCGCATCAGCGGGTTCCAGACTGAGGGCGAGGCTGACTTCTGTCACCAGAGGCTGTTTGGCCTGCTTGAGCATCGATTTCTCCACCGGGGACAGGTGGTCCCGCTCCGAGCGGCGGATGAGGTTGCGGACCACCCGCGCCACCGCGAAGATATCGCCTGACCTCAACTTCTCCTGCGCGTCCTTGATCCGCCTGGACCACTGCGGCTCCTCCGGCCCCGTGGGTTCGCGCATCACCTCGAAAAGCCTGTCGATTTCCGCCTGGTTGAAGACGGTCGGTTCGTGTGGTGATTTTCCGGATCGTCGCAGGTCCGTGATGGGGGTGGACGACCGTCTGGCCTTCGGTGAAACGCATGTGAGCTTGCCTCCGCGTGGACGTGAAACCACACTCGACATCAGTGGCCGGATGTACCCGAGGTAATCACGCCGAAGACGGTCGTCCCACAGCGAGCCGGCGCAGCATTAAGGCTGGTCGGATGGGCATATGGGAGCGCGGAAATGTCCGCAATCCCAAGGGGGAAGGCGTCCAAATCCGCGAGCCTGGCCCCCCCAACTATCCCACACCCGCGGCATACGTTCTCGGAAACGCACGACGGCGGGAGGTCGCCGTCGGGCGTTTTCCTTGGCTAAGTAGGCAAACTGGTCTACCTACTGGAACGTGGCGGTGGGTGGCACTTGGCACTGGTACCCATGTTCGCCGGCGACGTTTTGTTCGGCTGGGGCCTGGCCCGGGTCCGCGCCGGCACGGCCACCACCCTGTCCGTTTCCGAGACAGTAGTGGCGGCCGTACTCGCTGTAATGATGGTGGGCGAACGCCTGCCGCCGCTGGGCTGGCTTGGCGCCGTGATGGTCGCGGCCAGTCTGTTCGTTCTGACGCTTCCGGCGCCGCGGGGTCGGAAGCTACGCCGCCAGCGGCGCGTCGAAAAGCTCCTCGGCGAGCCGGATCAGGTGACCGGGCGCGTCTGATTCGTGCCCTCGGGTCCCATGGCCGAGGAACACCGCCGTCCCGTTAAGGGTGTCGTCCAGGGGGATGCCCGCTTCGCGGGCGAGTACCTCGGCCCGCACGTTCTGGGGCAGGCGGCTTCCCTCGTCGTTCAAGTAAACGTGCCAGTCTCTGCTGGTGATGGATTCAATGTTCCCTGCAACCAGCTTCTGCAGTGCTTCCATGTCCGTGTCCACGGTTTCGATGCGCACCGCTTGCGTGAGGTGGGCAGGGACGATCAGGGCGTTAAAGGTTGTCTTCATGGTCATGTCCTTGTGACTGAAACGTTGATCTCAGTTGCGGCCTCAAGTGGCGGCGAGAAGTGGGTGGCGGGCAGCCGAGCGGTTCTAGGAGTCTCGCAGTCGGCTGCCCGCGGTATATCAGCGCTGGTTTTTGCGCGGCTTTATGAACTGAATTTCACTAGTTTCGCTTTTAGCTCTTTTTTCGGCTCGCTTTTCGAGAATTGACTTTCCCGCTTTTTTGACGCTGCCGCTCTTGGGCGATTTTCCTGACATGGGAATCACACCTTTCTATGCTGTGTATCTACCCGATACCATACACACTTATATTTTTTATGCCAGTTTCGGAAAAAACCGACGGGAGGGCCAGGAGGCGCTCCTGCAGCGTCCAGCCTGGGCTGGCAACGCGCCTCCAGCGTCGCTCCCGCTGGCGTTTGTTGGCCACCATCATTGAATTAGCGAATTCCCGGGCGTGCCAGGGACGGATAATGCACTTTTGTTTTTCTGGCCCGCAGAAAATGCGAATCCGCCCGCATGCGAAATCCACCTGGTGAAACTCGCTGAGCACCGCGCCAAGTTCAATGCGCGACGGCGGGATTTCCTGACGGTAGGACGCCTGCGAATGGCAGCATCACAACGTCGCGGCTTCTTGCTCCGCCAGCCGGATCATCCGAAGTTCGTCCTCCACGGCGCGGGACGGCCAGTAGTCCTTGGCCAGCTCATCCGCCCGGGTCAGATCCGCTGCGGGGAAAAGCTTTCCGAGCAGTCCGGCCGCCTGAAGCAGGGCGATCAGCACGATGGTCCTGCCATCTGGTGCCTTTGAACCGGGCCTCGCCGCGGGAGCGCCGGCGCCAGGCGCCCCCGCAACGGACGCATCGATCGGAGCCGCAGCATCGGGCACCTCGAGATCGGACGCTGGGCCGCTGAGGGCGGCCTGGATCTTTTCCAGAAGGGCCGCCTCCGGAGCATGATCCCTCTCGGGGTACCGCACGGGCCGGAACCGGCCCAGGTGCTTTTCACCAACATGTTCCACGATGCCCAGGGACGCCATGCCCTCGTAGACCCGCTGCACTTCGGCACGACCCTCCAGAATGGAGACCCACCCCTTGGGACTGTGCGGCCGGGACTTGCCTCGGATGACTTCCAGCTCGCGCTGGAGGGCCGTTGCCGGGGTGGCGCCGGTCGCCTTCACGCGCTTCCCCTGCAGCTCGATTGCACCGATCAGGTCCAGTTCGGCCAGTATGGCCCCGGCCACCGTGGTCCTGAGTGCGAACACCGGCACAACAGGTTTGCCGGTGGTGTCATTCGTTGCCAGCAGGAGGAATGCCTGGGAAAGGTCAAGTTCCACCGCTTGAGGTGTTTCAGCGTTCATACGATCATGGTGGCCCTGTTGGTGGGTGACCACAATAGGAATTTGAACGGACGACGGCGGGACCCCCGCCGTCGTCCGCGCGCCTTTGGTGCCACCCCGCTACAGCGCCACTCCCCTACAGCGCCGACCAGCCGCCGTCGGACGCGAGAATGGCGCCATTGACGTTGGTGCCGTCATCACTGAGCAGGAACGTGATGGAGGCGGCGAGCTTCGCGGCCGTGGCGGGCACGGGGATGTTGGCCTGCATCAGCGGGCCGAGACCTTCGGCGGCATCAAGCGCTCCGGCGTGGGCCCGCGAACTGGGCAAGTACGGCATGGACGAGTTCGTGAACCGGAAGCTGATCCGCACTGCCAAGTAGGCGGGGTGACGTGGAAAGCCATCATGAAGAAACGCCAGAACTACCAGCCACGACCTAAGACACCCACTCCCACCCAGACGGGACCTCACATGACCGCCCTCCCCTCCGACAAGTTCCGGTCCTACGACTTCAGCCACCTTTGCCTCGGCGATCTCATCGAGGCACGGCAGAGCCAAAAGATTCACCACCGGGGACACATCGAAGAAGCCCACCCGGCCTTGGGCATGTTCTGGATTCAGGACACCATCTCGGGCACCAGAAGGCTGATCGATTTCGATTCCTTCGAGATCTTTTTTGGCCGTCAACCGGAAGAAGTACCGCTCACTGCCTGATCCGATCGCCGATAAGGCACCGATAGAGACGTGAGGCGCCGGCAGACAGGTTCTGCTGGCGCCTCACGTCGTCATCCCTTCGCAATCAGCTAGAGGTTGCTGCTTCGTCAACGGCGTCGCTGAATACCCCGCCGAGGATGGCGGCTCCCTTTCGGATATCGTCCAGGGACGGCAGACAGAAGGACGTCCGCAGTTCGCTGTGGCCGCTGCCGTCGGTATAAAAGGCAGTTCCGGGGACGTACACCACTCCGCGTTCGATGCAGCGGTAGACCAGTGCTTCGGTGTCGATCCCGGCCGGAACCTTGACCCAGAGATAGAAGCCGCCGGTGGGCCGGTTCCAGGTCGTGCCGGCGGGCATGACTTCGGTGAGCGTTTCCACCAGAGCGGTGAACTTCTCCCGGTAGATGGCCCTGTAGTCGGCCAGCTTGTCGCTCCAGGCGGGGTTGTCGAGGTAGGCACTGATGAGCTGTTGCGAATACACCGAGGGGTTCAGCTGCGACGTTTCGCTGGCGTTGAGCAGGTGGCCGTAGAGGGACGCCGGCGGCAGGACCCAGCCCACGCGGAGCCCGGGCGCGATCATCTTGGAGAACGAGCCGAAGTACAGGGTGATGTCCTCGAAGCCGGGCTGAATGGCAGGCATGGTTTCGCCGTCGAAGCCCAGAAGCCCGTAGGGGTTGTCCTCGAAGATCAGCAGATCGTTGCGGCGGCACAGCTCACCGACCTGCAGCCGGCGTTCGGCGGAGAGGTTCACGCCGCCCGGGTTCTGGAAGTTGGGGATGGTGTAGAGGCCCCTGGCGGTCTTGCCGGCGGCGCGGACTTCGCCGATGAGCCGTTCGAGTTCTTCCGGGATCAGGCCGTCGGCATCCATCGGGACGTGGACAATTTCGGCCTCGTAGCTGGTGAATACGGCCATGCCGCCGGCGTAGGACGGAGCCTCGGCGAAGATGACGTCGCCGGGGTTGACCAGGACGCGCGCGGCGACGTCCAGGGCCTGCTGGCTTCCCGAGGTCACGATGACCTGGTCCGGGCCGGCTGTGATGCCCTCAAGCTTCATCAGCTCGGAAATGTGGGCGCGCAGCTCCGGGATGCCGTCGCTGGAGCCGTACTGGAAGGAGCGTTCCCCGCTTTCGAGCAGGATCCGCCGGGCGTCTGCCGCGATCCGGTCGAACGGGAGTGCTCCGAGGAAGGGGGCGCCGTTGGCGAAGGAGATCATGCCCGGCCGCTGGGCGGCCCTGAACACTTTGCGGATTTCCGAGGGACGCGCGGCCAGGGTGCGCTGCGCGAGGTGCTGCTGCCGGACGGGGACGGTGGTGTCGCCGGGAGGGCTGGCAGCGCCTCCGGAACTTTCCACTGATACGGACATGGGATACCTTTCAGTCGCGAGTATCCTTCCAGTGTCGCGTCGGCCCGCAGATGCTGTCTAAGACCAAACTCCAGGGATTGTCATACCTGGACGGCATAGAGCGCTCGACGACGGCGGGGAAGCCCGCTGGGGGTCGGGTCGCTGCAGTGGTTCATCGACTGCGACTCAGCGAGCACTTCCGGGGGCGGCGGGATCGCCATCAACCCTGCTCGTCGACGGCCACCCATAGCGGCCACTTCCGGATTACCCCCAAAGTGCTCTCTTCAGCAGCATCCTGAGCTGGGCCTGCTCGCCCTCGTCCAACACCGCGAGCTGCTCCTGCTCACACACCTCCAGGGCCGCACGCGCCTTCTTATGGATCCGCCGGCCTTCGGAGGTGGAAACAATGATCTTGGCCCGCCTATCCTGCTTCCCCTGGGCGCGCTCCACGAGGCCACGGTGCTCAAGGTCGTCCACCAGGCTGACCACCTGGCTGGGGTCGAGGCTGAGGAAGTCGGCGAGTTCGCGCTGCGTGGGTTCCAGTCCGCTGCACGCAAGCCGCAGCACGGAATAGGAGCGCTCCCGGAGCCCAAAATCGGCCAACGCGCGGTTGTTCAGGACAGACCCGGCGGCATGCAGTTTGGCCAGCAGCAGGCCCACATCATTGCCGATTTCAGCGGCCGCTAGGCGCGGGGTCTCAACTTCAGTGCTCGGCAGACCCATGGCAACTCCAATAATAAACAAAAACAATCGTTGACATTTTCAACGATCCGTATTTTCATTGATCCTGACAAGGATCTCACGCCCATGTGGGATCGGCCCCACCGGCTCCGGCCGGTGACTGCATGCGAAGGAGCAGGCAATGAGTTTGAACGGCAAAGTAGCAATCGTCACCGGGAGCGGCCAGGGTCTTGGACTCGCCTACGCGAGGGAACTCGCCCGCCAGGGCGCCGCCGTCGTGATCAATGACGTGAACGCTGATACCGCCGCGCAGGCGGTCGCCCAGATCGAGGCCGACGGCGGCCGGGCCACCGCAGTGGTGGTTCCGGTGGGCAGCACGGATGCCGCGAAGGCGCTGGTGGCGGGCGCCGTGGAGGCTTTCGGCGGCCTGGATATCCTGGTCACGAACGCGGGCATCCTGCGGGACAAGTCGCTGTTGAAGATGACCGATGAGGACTTCGATCTGGTCATCAACGTGCACTTGAAGGGAACGTTCACCTGCGTCCGCGAGGCGTTCGCGTACTTCAAGGAAAACAACGTCGCCGGCCGGATCATCACCATCGGTTCCCCGACGGGCCAGCGCGGCAACTTCGGCCAGACCAACTACGCCGCGGCGAAGGCCGGGATCGTGGGCATGGTGCGCACCTGGGCGATGGAGATGAAGAAGGCCGGCGTGACGGTGAACTCCGTCATTCCCGTGGCTGCGACGGCGATGACCAAAACCGTGCCGTATTTCCAGAAGGCTGTGGAGGCGGACGAGCGCGGCGCGGCGATGCCGTCCTTCTTCCGCCATGATCTTGGTTTCGGAACGGCCGACGACGTCGCGGGCCTGGTTGCCTTCCTCGCCTCGGACGAGGCTGCCAACATCACCGGCCAGGCCATCGGTGCGGGCGGGGACCGGCTGCAGGTCTGGACGCACCCGGAGGCTGCCACCACCGAATACCGCGAGGGCGGCTGGAGCTACCAGGCACTACAGGACAACGCCGGCGAACTGTTCAGCGCCGGCACGTTGCAGGGTTACGGCGAGGAGTTCCTGCCGTTGCCCGAGGAACTCAAGCCCGAACCCGCCCAGGCCCGCTGATCCACTGCCCCCCTGGTCATCTGACTGCGAAGGAATCCGATATGCGCTACGAACTCGGCATCGACGCCGCGAAGCTCGATGCGATCGACATGCACGTGCACCTTGAAGTGGACAGCTGCGGGCACGGCTCCCTGCCGGACGCCCTCACCGAAGCCTCGGCGAAATACTTCAAAGCCGAGGACCGCACCCCGTCCCTGGACCGGATCGCGGAGGTGTACCGGGAACTGAACATGGCCGCCGTCGTCTTCACCGTGGACGCCCGGACCCAGCTCAAGCACGAACCCAACAGCATCCCGGAGCTGATCGCCGGGGCCGCGAAGAACAACGACGTGCTCATCCCGTTCGGCAGCGTGGACCCCCGCACCGGGGAGGACGCGATCGCCGGAGCCAAGCACCAGGCCATCGAACTCGGCGCCCGCGGGTTCAAGTTCCACCCGTCCCTGCAGGGCTTCGACCCCTCCAACGAGCAGTTCTACCCGCTCTGGGAAACCCTCCAGGAACTCGGCCTGCCCGCGATTTTCCACACGGGGCAGAACGGCATGGGCGCGGGCCTGCCCGGCGGCTACGGCATCAAACTGGCCTTCTCCAACCCGCTGCTGCTGGACGCGGTGGCCGCGGACTTCCCGGGCCTGCAGATCATCATGGCCCACCCCTCGGTGCCGTGGCAGGACGAGGCCAACTCCATCGCCACGCACAAGGCCAACGTCTTCATCGACCTCTCCGGCTGGTCACCGAAATACTTCCCGGAATCCCTCGTGAAGGCATCCAACTCAGTCCTGCAGGACAAAGTCCTGTTCGGCACCGACTTCCCGCTCATCACCCCGCAGAAGTGGCTCGGTGCGTTCGCGGACCTGCCGCTCAAGGACGAGGTCCGGCCGAAGATCCTCAAGCACAACGCGGTCCGGCTGCTTGGGCTGGGTGGCTGACATGACCACGACGACGGAGGCCGCTGTGGATGCCCGGCTCTACTCCGTAGCGGACTGGTACGACGCCGAGTCCCTCCTCACCGCCGACGAACGCCAGGTTTTAGCGCGGCTGCGCAGTTTCCTGGACGCCGACGCGAAACCGCTGCTGGCAGAGTACTGGGAACGCGGCGAATTCCCCGATCAGCTGGCGCGGCCGCTGATCGACCTTGACCTGATGGAACCGTTTGAGACTCCCGCCCGCGGGATCTACCAGGGCTTCCGGGTCTTCGAACTCGCCCGGACGGACGCGTCGCTGGCCACCTGGTACACAGCCCAGGCCGGCCTGTTCCGCACCGCCATCCGCGTGGGTGCTTCAGCGGAACAGCAGCGCGAATGGATGCCCAAGGTGATCGACTTCTCGCTCAAGGGTGTATTTTCGCTGACGGAGCCGGAATCGGGCTCGGACATCGCCGGCGGCCTCTCCACCACGGCCCGGTTTGAGCCGGACACCGACGGCGGAACCTGGGTTTTGGACGGTGCGAAGCGCTGGATCGGCGGCGCTTCCACAGCCGACGTCCTGGCCGTTTTCGCCCGCGACACCGCCGACGGACGGGTCAAAGCCTTCCTCGTGGACCGGCAGTCCGAAGGGGTGAGCCTGGAGAAGATCCAGGGCAAGACCTCGCTGCGGATGATGCAGAACGCCCACATCACCCTCGACGGCGTCCGCGTGCCCGAGGCCATGCGCCTGCACAACGTGAACTCCTTCAAGGACGTCGCAGCGATGCTGAAAGCCATGCGCTCGGACGTCGCCTGGATTGCCGCCGGCATCCAGGCCGGCGCGTTCGAAGCGGCCCTGGCCTACGTCAAGGAGCGCCAACAGTTCGGCCGCAGCCTGGGTTCCTTCCAGCTGGTCCAGGAAAAACTGGCCCGGATGCTCGGCAACGTCACGTCCTCGCTGTCCCTGGTGGTCCGGCTGACCGAACAGCAGGCCAAGGGCATCTACCGGGACCAGGACTCAGCCCTGGCCAAGATGCAGACCTCCCTGCTGATGCGCGAGACGGTGGCGCTGGCCCGTGAAGTAGTGGGCGGCAACGGCATCACCCTGGACACCGACGTCGCGCGTTTCCATGCCGACGCCGAAGCCGTCTACTCCTACGAGGGAACCCACGAAATCAACGCCCTCATCATCGGCCGCGCCCTGACCGGCGAGAGCGCCTTCACCCGCTAACCAGCGCCACCACCAAAACCCGGCAGCCCGTCGTCGTACTTCCACCCCGCCCCAAGAACACACCCTCACAGGAGGCACCCATGCCCAATCTCGTCGTCGACTTCGACACCCTGCTCACCCTGACCGGCAAAGACCTTGGCACCACCGACTACCGCGAAATCACGCAGGAACAGATCAACCTGTTCGCCGACGCCACGGACGACCAGCAATGGATCCACACCGATCCCGAACGCGCCAAGGACGGCCCGTTCGGCGCCCCCATCGCCCACGGCTTCCTCACCCTTTCACTCGTCATCCCGTTCTGGGGCGAACTGTTCGACGTGGACGGCGTCACCACCAAGGTCAACTACGGCCTGGACAAAGTCCGCTTCACCTCCCCCGTCAAAGTGAACTCCAAGGTCCGCATGCAGGCCACCATCGCCGAAGTCACCGAAGTCAAGGGCGGCGCCCAGATCAAAGTGAACGCCACCATCGAAATCGAAGGCCAGGAACGCCCCGCCGTCGTGGCCGAATTCCTCGCCCGCTTCTACAAATAAGAACCGACCCCAAACCACCCCTCCCTCCCCAAGGAACAGCCATGTCAGGACACACCAAGCTCGCACCAGCGGGCACGGCCGCAAAGCGCAAGGAAGCGCGCACGGTCATCTTGTCCAGCTATCTGGGCAGCACCATCGAGTTCTACGACTTCCTGCTGTACGCAACCGCCGCAGCCGTGGCCTTCCCCAAGGTCTTCTTCGCCGGCACCGATGAGTGGGTGGGCGTGGTCGCCGCCTACGCCACCTTCGCGGCCGGGTACGTTGCCAGGCCACTGGGCGGCATTATCTTCGGGCACTTCGGTGACCGGATCGGCCGCAAGGGCATGCTCATCATTTCCATGGCGATGATGGGCATCGCATCCACCCTTATCGGACTGGTGCCCGGTGCCAGCATGATCGGTCCCTGGGGTGCGGTGATTTTGGTGTTCCTGCGGGTCTGCCAGGGCATCGCCGTGGGCGGTGAGTGGGGCGGCGCCGCGCTGATGGCGCTGGAGCATTCCGACCCCAAGCGGCGCGGTTTCGCGGCTTCCTTCGTCAACGCCGGGGCTCCCACCGGTGCCGTGCTGGGCACCCTGGTCATGGGCGCGTTCTCCGCCCTGCCGCAGGACGCTTTCCTCGCCTGGGGCTGGCGGGTCCCGTTCCTGCTGTCCTTTGTCCTGCTGATCGTGGGCATGTTCGTCCGGCTGCGGGTTTCGGAAAGTCCGATTTTCGCTGAGGCCGTTGCCAAGGAAGGTGCCCAGGGCACCAAGCGCAAGATCCCGCTGTTGGAGGTGCTGCGCCGCCCCAAGGCACTGATCATGATCATGTTCGCCGGTGCTGCGGGATTCGGCCTGCAAGTAGTACTGCCGACGTTCTCGGTGACCTATGCCGTGTCCAAGGGTGCGCCCCAGCAGGGTGTGCTGTATGCCTTCGCCGGAGCCTCAGCCATTTCCATCGTGTTCGTCCTACTCGGCGGCCGGCTCTCCGACCGCTTTGGGCGCCGGCCGGTCATGGTTGCAGGGTTGGCCTTGTTCATCGCCTACCTCTTCCCGATGTTCGGGATGCTCAGCTCCGGAAACGTCGGCCTGATTTTCCTGGCCTTCACCGTGGCCCTCGTCCTGCACTCGTCCCTCTACGGCCCCCTGGCGGCGTTTGTCTCGGAGCAGTTCGGGACCACGAACCGCTACACCGGTGCCGCGGTGGGGTACCAGCTGGCTACCCTGATCGGTGCCGGCTTCACACCCGGCATCGTCGCCGGCCTCTACAAGGATTCCGGCCAGAGCATCGTTCCCGTGGTGGTGTTCCTGTCCGTCATGGCCCTGGTGTCCATTGTCTTCATCCTGCTGACGCGGGAGTCTAAGAACAACGACCTCACGTCGGTCAGTTAGGAGTACCGCAACATGGACAACAACGGAGTTGGATCCTGGCTGCAGCGCCGCCGCGCCAAGTCGGGCAGCAAACCGGCCCTCGTCTCCCAGGCCGGCACCCTGAGTTACACCGAACTCGCCGACCGGACGGACCGTCTGGCCAACGCCCTGCGCGACAGGGGTGTTGCCAAGGGCGACAGGGTGGCCTACCTCGGCGATAACCACCCGTCCTTCGTGGAGTCCTTCTTCGCCTGCGGGCTGGTCGGCGCCATCTTCGTCCCGCTGAACACCCGGCTCGCCGCCCCGGAGCTGCAGTTCCAGCTGCAGGACTCCGGGGCCAGGCTCCTCATTCATGCCGCCGCGCTCGACGCCGTGGCCGCCGCCTCGGTGGAGGATACCGCGGTGGCCGGCCGGCTGGCAGTGGCGTCCGACGGCGGCGCGGAAGGTCCCGCCGATAAGCTGCCATCGGGCGTCGAACGTTATGACGAGGTACTTCAGGGGGCGGCCGCAACGCCGCTGGACCAGGCGGTGACTCTCGACGACGGCGCCATGATCCTGTACACCTCAGGCACCACCGGCAGGCCCAAAGGCGCCCTCCTGACGCACGGCAACATCACGTGGAACTGCTTTAACACCGTGGTAGACATGGACCTGAGCCGGAACGACGTGGCGCTCATGATCTCGCCGCTCTTCCACGTGGCGTCCCTGGACATGGGCCTGCTGCCGATGCTCCTCAAGGGCGCCACCGTGGTGCTCGAAGCCAAATTCGATCCAAGCCGGGTACTTGCCCTGGTGGAGCAGCACAAAGTCACTACCCTCAACGGTGTCCCCACCACGTTCCAGATGCTGTGCGACCACACGGACTGGCCGACGGCGGACCTCAGCTCCCTGGACAAGCTCACTTGTGGCGGATCGGCCATTCCGTGCCGTGTCCTGGAAGCCTACGAGGAACGCGGCATCGGTTTCACCAACTGCTACGGCATGACCGAAACAGCGCCCGGCGTCACCATGCTGCCCGTGGCACGCTCCCGGGACAAAGCCGGTTCTGCGGGCCTGCCGCACTTCTTCACCGACGTCCGGATCGCTGATCCCCTGGGTGGTCTCTCGTCTGCGGGGCAGATGGGCGAAATCCAGATCTCCGGCCCCAATGTCATCAAGGAGTACTGGAACCGGCCCGACGCCACCGCGGAAAGCTACGCGGATTCCAACTGGTTCCGCTCCGGCGACATGGGCTACCGGGACGAGGAAGGGTTCCTGTTCATCTCGGACCGCCTCAAGGACATGATCATCTCCGGAGGTGAGAACATCTACCCGGCAGAAGTCGAAGCCGCCATCGCCGAACTGTCCGCCGTGGGCAGCGTGGCTGTGATCGGCGTTGAAGATGACAAATGGGGTGAAGTGCCCCGCGCCATCGTCACGCTCCGCGAGGGCTCGTCTTTGACCGAGGAACAGCTGCGGTCCCATCTTGAGGGGCGGCTGGCTCGCTACAAGATCCCCAAGTCCGTGGTCTTCGTGGACGAGATGCCGCGCACGGCCAGCGGGAAGATCCGCAAAGTGGACCTGAGGAACCAGTTTGCGCACTGAGGTCCAGCGGGGAACTAACTGTCAGTCCGTTGGCTCGAACCCCTTCGGCCCGTTCGGTAGCCGGCCCAGAACGCCAGGACCAGCAGTCCCACGGCCGTAATGGCCAGGCCGAGTTGTGTCCCTTGGGTCATGAAGGCTGCGCCGTTCGCAGTGAACGGCGTATTGCTTAGCGGTGCGTAGGCGACCCATCCGGTGAAGTCGCGGTTGAGCCAGGCCACCACGAGCCCCGCCAGCACCGCGGCGATTCCCAATAAAGGCACGACGGCGAAAGGTACTTTGGAGTTCTTCGCCGGCTGGCGTTCTTCAGGTGTGTTGCTGTCCCCCATGCAGGAAAGTCTAGCCATGCCTGCGGAGTCGGCTGGCCCGAAAGAGTCAGCCCCAGAACTCGGTGAGCTGCCCAGAGCGAATCGAAGCCCTGATGTTCTCCTGTTAATGGGGCGGTGCCCGTTTTGCTTACCTCTCATCCCAGCTGGGCGAACCCGAACGGCAACAAAGAGGGGCAGCGTCCTGCCGCACGGTCATCTCTTGCCCGGTCGGGCACGCGGGACCAGACTGGTTGAGTTGAAGGGAGCCAACCCATGGAACCAGTCACCATCAGCGATCTGCCGATGACCCAGGAGGAACTCGTCGCAGTAGCCCAGGGCACGCCGCTGGTGCTCGGCGGGCCGGCCAAGGCACGGATTGCCGCGAGCCGGGCCTTGTTGGATGAGGCCATGTCCCGCGGCGACGCGATCTACGGGCTCAGCACCCGCGTCGGCCACGGCAAGGACACCCGGGTTCCGCGGGAAGAGCTTGAGCAGCTGCAGCAGTTCCTGGTGGCGAGCCACGGCGGCGCGTTCGGGCCCCTGCTGGACCGGACAGTGGTCCGGGCCGCGATGGCCGTTCGCGTCTGCGGCATGGCCCGGGGCGGTTCCGGTGCAAGCCCGGCCGCGGCGGACACGCTGCTGGCCATGTTGAATGCCGGGGTGCACCCGGTCTTGCACAGCAGGGGGTCGGTCGGGGCTGCCGACATCAGCCCAATGGCTGGCATCGCCCAGGTGGCTGTGGGAACCGGCACGGCTGAATTCCGGGGCGAGGTCCTCCCAGGCGCGGAGGCTTTGCACCGGGCTGGGATCGAGCCGCTCCGGCTTCAAGGCCGGGATGGGCTGGCGTTGATCTCGGCCAACGGCGTGTCGATCGGCCATGGCGCCCTGGTGCTGGCCCGCGCCGCCCGGACAGCCCGGGCAGCAGACCAGGCCGTCGTCCTGTCCATCGAAGCCACCCGTGGGAACCCCTCGGGCTTCTCAGCGCCCGCGGCGGCGGCCAAGCCGTATCCGGGGCAAGTGGCGGCAGCGGCCCATCTGCATGAACTGTTGAAAGGCTCCCAACTCCTGACCCGGGATGGCCCGCGGTCCGTTCAGGATGCTCTCTCCTTCCGGGTGGTTCCGCAGGTTCACGGGGCGTTCCGGGAGTTTCTCGCCACGGCCGGGCGTGCAGTGGATACCGAACTGAACTCCGCAAGCGACAATCCTCTGGTCGACGTCGAATCCGGCTCGGTGCTGAGCAACGGCAACTTCCATCCGATGGTGCTGGCCATTGCCTTCGACGCCCTGCGCGTCGCCTTGGTCCACGTTGGGCAGTTGAGCGAACGCCGCATGAGCCATTTGTGGAATGCCGTCATGGCGGCGACGAAGTCGGGGCCTCCGCCCGGGAACAGCGGGCCGGACGCGGCCCCGGGGATGCAGCTTCGCTACGCAGGGTCCGCCTGCTACACCGAACTCCGGCTCTTGGCGGCGCCCGCCACCTTGGACTCGACCGTCCTGGATGTCGGAGTCGAGGACCATGCAACGGGCGCCATGCTGAGCGTCCGGACAACCGAGCAGGCGTTATGCCTCCTCGAGGATCTGCTGGCCATCGAGGTTTTGCTGGCCGCCGACTTGTCGCGCGTCTCGCCCCCGGGAAAACTCGGTGCCGGGGCCTCGGCGGTTCTCGGGCTCACCGCGGAGGCGGCGGCCGGCGCAGGATCGGCCGCGGACGTCCACCGGAACCTGCGGGAACGCTTTCCCGGAAACTAGGAGAACGCGGGCCTGCGCTTGGGGGCGGATCACCGCAGGACCAGCGCCACCCTCATCCTCGGCACATCCTCGACGACGCCCGGACCCGGAACCTCGAGCGCACCTGCCTTGAGACCTGAACCGAGGACTACTTCGCGCCCGCCGGCGCCTCTATGCCCGCACCGGATTAGCCGCGTGCCCGCCGTTCTCCGGCTACACCCTGGACCAAACAGCGCTTTTTATGGAGCTTCCCGACCATTGGGGTCACCGAGCACAGGACTCAGTACACAGGTGTGTCAGGCCTCGGCCCGGTTACGTGGGAATACTTCACCATGCTTCTGAGCCATGACCGCGTGAAGGCAGACACTTGGATCACTGAATTCGTGGGGCGCACCAGCGGGCGGCGAGTGAGTAGCGGGCGACGCCGGGCCTGCCGCCGTCGCCCGATTGCGTTTGCTGCCGCTCCCGTCCGGCGCAGGTCAGCCTCTGTGTGGGGACGGCGGGCTTGAAGTTGCGGCCACCTCATCCGGCTGGGAGCACCGGATTTTCAGCGGTCAGCCCGCGCCCTGGCCCTCGCGGGCTGTCTCCTCCAGAATCTTGGCTGTGGGCGCTGCCGTCATTAGCTGCCCTATCACCTCGGGCTTGTCCCACACGTCGCTGCGGAGCCGTTCGAGAAAGACGTTCGCAGCGTCCTTGGTGTCGAAGTCAAGGAGCACGGCCACGCTGTTCTGGTCGCCTGTATCCCGGAACAGGCGGACAGACCGGGCGCCCGAAGCTGCGCGGCCTGCAGGATCGCTGTCGAATACTTTCTTGAAGGCCTCGTAGTCCCGGACCGGATAGCTGATCTGCAAGGTGAACATCGTTGTTCCTTTCGTTCAGGCTGTGTCAGTTCAAAGGTAGGCCTTCAACAGTCATCCCGGTAGGGCCGAAGGGCGGCCTTGAACAAGCGGATCCGGTGCCGCATTTTGGCGGCTGCTGTTGGGGTGCTGCAGGTGCCGGAGGTTACGGGTGCCGGATCAATGCTGGCGGGGTGAGAATGGTGGAATGAGCCCCGCGTTGGAACGAAACCGGTCTAAAAGCCGAATGCTCGTCCGGGACCTGGGTCCCGCCGTCGGCGTTTGGCTGGTTCTGTGGTGAGTACGTTTGTCCTGATTCCGGGGGCGGGCGGCGCCGCTTGGTACTGGAGCCACGTGGTTCCGCTGCTGCAGGAGGCCGGCCACCAAGCCGTCGCGGTCGATCTGCCCGGCGACGACGAAAGCGCCGGGCTCGCCGAGTACACGAGCCTGGTCGTGGAAACCATCGGTGACCACCAAGGCGTGGTGCTCGTGGCGCAGTCGCTGGGCGGCTTCACCGCTCCGTTGGTGTGTGAGAAGGCTTCCGTCGGGGAGCTGGTGCTGGTGAATGCGATGATCCCCGTCCCGGGCGAGACCCCGGCCGCATGGTGGGACAACACCGGATGGGCTGCGGCGCAGCAAAGCGCGGCGAAGGCCCACGGTTACAGCACCGAGTTCAACACGGACACCTACTTCCTGCACGACGTTCCCCCGAAATTCGCCGCTGAAGGGGAGCCGCATCAGCGCCCTGAAGCAGACGCAGCCTTGGAATCGGCATGCACGTTCACGGCGTGGCCGAGGATCCCGACGCGCATACTTTCCGGCGAGGGAGACAGGTTCTTCCCCCTGGACTTCCAGCGCCGGATCGCGCGTGAACGCCTCGGCACCGAGCGCGACGTAGTGCCGGGCGGCCACCTTCTCGCCCTGGCAAACCCCGAGGGTGTGGCCAAGTACTTGCTGCGCAGCTGAACAAAACCACACGCTGGAAAGATTTCGACGGCGGGACCTCCCGCCGTGGTCGGCTTCCGTTTTGGTGCCGCTCCCCTGTAACGCCATCGATCACGCCGCGCAGGCTACGGGACCCAGACAAGAACGACAGCATCACGCGCATCCTAAAATTCGAACCCGGCACCGACACGTCGCCTGTCGGCGCGCTGAGGCATGAATTCTGGGAAGAAGTCTTCATCTACGAAGGTTCATTCGTTGATCAGCGGCTAAACCGGACCTTCAAGGCTGGCGATTGGGCAGTCAGGCCTCCCGGGATGGAACACGGCCCTTGGATCTCCGAGCACGGAACAATGATGTTCGAAGTCCGGTACTATCAGAGCCGGGAATAGCCGGCGGCCGGTTCGCCGCAAAGACGCGACTGTCGCCGTCAATGGGAACTAACGGACGGCCCGTTGGCTCGCCCCTCTTCTGCCCGTCCGGTACCCAGCCCAGAACGCCAGGAGCAGCAGGCCCACTGCCGTGGTGGCCAGGCCGAGTTGCGTCCCCTGCGTTACGATGGCTGCGCCGTTCGCAGCGAACGGCGTATTGCTCAGCGGCGCGTAGGCGAACCATCCGGTGAAGTCCCTGTTCAGCCGGGCCACCATGAGCCCTGCCAGCACCGCGGCGAGGCCCAGTAAACGCACGACGACGGTCCTGCCCTTGGAGGCGGCCGCAGTCGTCCTCTTACCGACTCGCCGGCGTCGTCGTGAGGCCCTTTGGATTTCGCGGCTGCCGCTGCTGCGCTCGTGGCCGGCGTCGCCGCCGTCGTCTTCGCTGGCCGCGGATGGCGAACGGCGGCCGCGGTGCGCCGAATTTGGGCCCGAACCAGTACCGCCCGCCGATCAGCATGCCGGCAAGGACGCCGTACCCCCACGCATGCGGAAGGGCTATTTGATCTGTGGCACCGCCTACGAACCCCAACGAGATGTAGACAGCTGGTATCACCAGGAGGAGCCCGTTCCTGACGTTCAGCGGCGGCGGGAACCGGAAGAGAGCCCAGCCGGCGATGAAAGAACAGGTGAGAACGGCGACAGCAGGCAGTGTTGGCGAAAGGAGAACCAGTTGCGCTATACCCATACCGAGCAGCACGAGTGCACAAGCCGCATTGATTAATGCGAGCCGCCATCCGCCTTCCAAGCTGCCATCCGCCACAGGCTTCCTACTGCGCGCCTGCGTAAATGCCGCCCCGGCACGCGGGCCTGACCAGACGTAGCCGCCCGCAATTCCGCCAACGAGAAACCCTACGAACCACGGCGCCGCCGCCGGGATGCTGAGGCGGCTCCCGACGTCAATCGAGATCAAGGTGAAGTAGATCAAAAAGAACGCCCAGCGCATCACGGTGAACGCACGGAGCGATTGTGAGACGACTCGAAACAAGAGAACCGCGTAGGCCGCTGCGAGCACCAGGAATGGCGCAGCTACGAGAATCTTGCTGCCGGCGAGCCACACGAACATCCCGAGCATCAACGCGATCAAAGCAGCGTAGAAAACCCGTGGATCCGACTCGTCTAATTTCTTCAGTACATCCTTAACCCCCACGGGACAAGGGTAGATCACGCCGCGAGGGACTCTTGCGGCGGATGCCCGGGGACGTGGCGTGGCTACCCTCATGCTCCGGCACATCCTCGACGACGCCCGCACCCGGAACCATAGCACCCGCGAGTCAGGCAGAGCGGACAACGGCGGAAGCTCCCGCCGTCGTCCGCTTTATGTTTGCGCCGGTTCTACTGGCTGAAGGGGACCTTTTCCCAGCTCAGGACGCCGGCGCCGTCCGCGCTGTTGCCGGCCACGGTGAACCGGACGTAGTTCGTGGCGTTGTTGGAACCGTCCACGGTGATGCGCTGCAGATCGTCCGCGGCAGCTGGCCATCGATGTCCAGCCACGGTGACCCTGCGGCGAGGGGCTGGTTCTCGGCGAAGACGTGGCTGTCACCGTTGATGAGGTGGACCGGGGCGTCGAAGGCGTTGGTCTCCTCAATAATGGTCTGCACAATCTCACGGAAGCCGGACATCGTGTCCGGGTTGGCGGATGCGGCAGCAAGGAGCGACGGATCGAACATGTCGGCCTGGGCCATCAGCACCACGGCCCTGTCGTTGCGGCGTTCCGCGTCGGCGAAGGTCTCGCGGATCTGGGCCAGGACTGCGACAGTGCGGTGTTCCACCTCGGCCAGCTGCTCCGGGGTGGCGGCGGTTTCGCCCAGGCCCGTCCAGGGCATGAGTGAGTTGTTGCTGCCCTGGATGTTCAGCACGGAGAATGCCACGCGGTTTTGGGTGAACCGGACGTTCTCGGGGAAGCCGAGGGTCTTGCCGGGCTCGTTGAAGAAGATTCCCCGCAGCTTGTCCAGCCGCTCCAGCGGGTTGTAGGCGCCGTTGTTGGTGCGGTGGCAGTCCACCCACTCGTTGTCGCCCGGGGTGAAGACCAGCGGGTGCGTGAAGGTGTCGAGCTGTGTGCGGATGTTGGTGAAGTATGCGTCGGAGCAGACCGTGGAGCCGTTCTTGATGTCGCCCACGTGGGCGACGAACTTCAGCCCTTTGTCCGCGTTGAGGTCCTGGATGCGGGCGGGGAACTTCGCGATCTCAGCCTCGCCGTAGGGGATGTCCCCGATGACGCCGAAGGTGAAGGCCGGCTGGCTGTCGGCGGAGTTGCTGGCGGCGAAGGCGGGCTGGGATGCAAGGAGGCCGAACACCAGGGCGGCCGCCGCCGTCGTAATTTTGATGGTCTTTGAAGGCATGGGAGGGTCCTGATTCTGCTGGGGTGGAGATGAGGATTAGAGCGTGCTGGCGGTGAGGAACTGCTGCAAGCCGGCGAGGTCGTCGGTGTTGATGTGGTCCACGCCGGCGTCCGCGAGTTCGCTCCAGACGGCGTCGCGGGCAGCGCCGGGCTGGTCGGGGGTGGCCCAGAAGCGGACGCGGTAACCGTTAGCGTGTGCCTCGGCCACATAGGCATGCAGCTTGGTGCGTTCGGCCTCGGGCATGGAGCCGATGCCCTGCCAGGTGAAGAGTTTGGTCCAGTTATCGCTGACCAGCGGCATCAGAGCGGCGGGCAGGCCGGTATGAGGTCTGCGGAGCGGCCGTCGTAGAAGCTGAACCGCTTGGTCTGTGCCTGCATGGTGGCCAGCGGGCGGTTGCCGCTGATGACCGCCGTGACCGGGCCGCTCTTAATGTTGCCGTTGGTGTAGCGGCTCATGATGTCGCGGTGCTCGGCCAGTTCCTGCTCGATGGCGGCGTAGGTGGCCTCGCCTTCGCTCTTGATGTCGATCAGGAGTTGCAGGCTGCCCTCCCACTTCGGCTAGACGCTGTGGCCGGGCTGGCTGCGGACCATCTCCTGGAGCGGGTCAAGGTACAGGCTCTCGAGTGTGACGCCCTGCTTGGCGTCGGCCAGGTCGTGGGCCACCAGCAGCTCGCCGTCCACCAGCCACACATCCGCCTCAACACTGGTGAAGCCGTGCTCCAGCGCGTCGAGCAGCGGGCGGTCGTGTTCGTAGTCGTTGTGGGCATGCGCCTGGGCCAGTGGCTGGCCAACGACGACGGGCGAGGGCTTGGGTGCCTCCGCTTGGGCGGGGATCGAGGCTGTCGCAGCCAGGGATGCCAGGACGGCGACAGCGGCGAGGGTGCATTTCACGAACACGGAGTACTCCTTGGAATCGGGGATTCTCCGCCCGGCCGTTGGGGGTGCCGGGCAAAAGGGTGCGAGAAAAGACTGCTGGTCGCGCAAGAACATCGGAGGGCCTGGGGGTTTCCGGAGGGTGAACCGGAAGGGACTATGGCGTGTTCGGGTCTGGCCTGGGCTAAGAGCCCGTTGGCGAAGGCACTGGCACATCCGGCTGTGTCAAAAAGCCGCCCGTACCACCCGAGACATACGACTGCCGTCGGGCTTTAGGTCGACCAACCAAAGCCATCGGCGGCTGCTTGTAGACACTCGACAACATCCTCATGCCGCCTGGAAACTAGCGTCTGTTGTGAGGCACAGGC
>JBDTQQ010000005.1:0-19539 GCA_039932075.1 Pseudarthrobacter sp.
CGGGCGGCCCTTCGGAAACGCCCGACGCCGACGGCCCGGGTACCAGCCACTCCTAGCCCGCAGGCGCGCGGCCCGCTGTCGCCTGCCGGGCCCGGTAGGCCGCGACGTGCGCCCGGTTGGCGCAGTTCCCCGTGTCGCAGTACCTTTTGGACCGGTTTCGGCTTAGATCCAGCAACACGGCGTCGCAGTGGTCCGCCGCGCAGACCAGCAGTCGGTCCATCTCCTTGCTTCGGATGACGTCCACCAGCGCCATGGCCGCTTCTGTCCCCATCCTGTCTGCCAGCGGAGCCTCCCCGGTGGTGGCGTGCAGATGCCAGTCCCAGCCGTCGTGCTTTATCAGCTGGGGCAGCGCATTGGCCTCGCGCAGCAGCCGGTTGACGCAAGCCACCGCAGTGTCCTCGTCTGCAGTCCACAGGCCAGTCAGCCGACCGCGCAGTTTGTGTACGCTCGTCACTTCTGCCTCGTCGCGGGTGCGGGAGCCGCTGAACCGCTCCGCCTCAAGAAAGTGGTCCAGGTCGGCCACGGTAGCCAAGGATTCGCGTCCGTTCGCCGCCGTGTTGATCAGGTTGACCACGGTGCGCAGGGCAATCTCGGTGTCAGGGGCAAAAACCATCTTGACTCCTTACTGAGTACGGGCGTAATGTCAGGACCATTACCCCACTTTACTCCTGACAGGAGGCGACGGTGTCTGCCGCCCTCAACCCCACAGCCGCGCGGGGATTCCTAGGCTCCGGCCTGGGGATCGCACTGTTCTCCTCGGCCGTCTTCGGACTCTCCGGCTCTTTCGCGAAAGCACTGCTGGAGAGCGGCTGGTCGCCGGGCGCGGCCGTGACAGCCCGGCTGACTGGCGCCGCGCTGATCCTTGCCATTCCGGCCATCCTGGCACTGCGGGGACGCTGGCATCAGTTGCGGGACAATTGGGCCACGATTGGCCTTTTCGGCCTGATCGGCGTAGCCGCCTGCCAACTCTTCTATTTCAACGCCGTGGCACGCCTCTCCGTGGGGGTTGCGCTGCTGCTGGAGTACCTCGCCCCCGTGCTCATTGTGCTGTGGCTCTGGGTAGCCGGCAGCAAACGCCCGCGGGTCTGGACCATCGGCGGAACCCTGCTGTCCCTCGCCGGCCTGGTGCTGGTGCTGGACCTTACCGGCGCAGTCAAGATCGACGTCGTCGGGGTCCTCTGGGGGCTGGCCGCTGCGGTCTGCCTGGCCATCTATTTCTTCATCACGGCGAAGGAGAACGATTCCCTGCCGCCCATCGTCCTGGCATCTGCCGGGCTGCTGGTGGGTGCGGCAGTGATGTGGCTGGCGGCCGCCACGGGGCTGCTTCCGATGGTTTTCAGTACGGCGGACACCAGGCTTGGCCCCTGGATTGCGCCATGGTGGGCTGCCTTGGCCGGACTGGTCATATTGGCGACTGTCCTGGCCTACGTTTCCGGCATCATGGCCGCCCGCGCGCTTGGCTCCAAGGTGGCGTCCTTCGTCTCGCTGACCGAGGTGCTCTTCGCCGTGATCTGGGCGTGGCTGCTTCTGGGTGAGCTGCCCGGCGCCATTCAGCTTCTGGGCGGTGTGTTTATTGTGGCCGGCGTGGTCCTGGTGCGGCTGGATGAGTTGCGCGCCGGTGCTGCGGTTCCCGCCGGCATGACCGCACCGCTGGATCACGCGAACGACGTCGAGCCCGTCCCCTGAGTGCCGCACCCCTGGCGGCGACATTTAACGCCCGAGGGCCCGGACGGTGTGTCCGGGCCCTCGGTCTAACAAGGCTGGCTTAGCGTGAAGCCTGGTCCTGCTCGTTGGCGTTCCTGGTGGCCTTCTGGCCGGCATCCTTCAGCGCCTGGATGACCTGGTTCAACGCACTGGTGTGCGTGCCTGACCATTCGCTGCGGAAGGTCTTCGCGTCCGGGCCTTCCCAGACGGTGCTGTCCAGCAGGCGGGTGAGGTTGCTCCGCTGCTGCTCGATCTCCGAAGCACCGGCCTGCAGCTTCGTGCCAAGAGTCCTGAGCTGCTCTACATCTGCGCCCCAAATAGCCATCAGTTTCTCCTCATAAGTCATTGGATCCGATCCAGATCGGCATCCCCAGCGGCCCCCGGCTCATCCGGAAGATCCATTGCAACCAACCTATCCCGGCCCCGGAAACCCGTCGATGGGCACCGCTGCCCATGCACCACTCCCCATGGGCGCGAACCCTCGGAGAGCACAGGGCGGGGATCGATTCCAAGCGTTCCAGAGCCTAGCATGACCATATGTGCCGGAATATTCGAACCCTCCATAACTACGAACCGCACGCCACCTCCGAGGAAGTGCACGCCGCCGCCCTGCAGTACGTGCGCAAGATCAGCGGGAGCACCAAGCCGTCCAAAGCCAATGAGGATGCCTTCGAAGCCGCAGTGCACGAGATCGCGCACATTACGCAGCACCTGCTGGATTCGTTGGTGACGCATGCGCCCGCCAAGGATAGGGACGAGGAGGCGGCCAAGGCGAAGGTCCGGGCCGCCGTCCGCTACGGCACGGCCTGAGCCGGGCCTCCTGGAGGGGCCCGGCGGCCCCTATTTGCCGAAGCTGCGCAACCGGAGCGAGTTGGCTACCACCAGGACCGAACTGGCGGCCATTGCCGCGCCCGCAAGCATCGGGTTCAGGAGACCCAGGGCCGCCACTGGAATGCCGATGGCGTTGTAGAAGAACGCCCAGAACAGGTTGGTTTTGATGGTGGCCAGCGTGCGCCGGGAGAGTTCGATCGCCTGGGCCACCTGGCCAAGGTCATCGCCCATCACGGTGAGGTCTGCGGCCTCAATAGCGACGTCGGTCCCTGAGCCCATGGCGATGCCGAGATCGGCCTGGGCCAGTGCGGCGGCGTCGTTCACGCCGTCCCCGGCCATGGCCACCGTGGCACCGCCTGCCTGGAGCTTCTTTACCGCCTCGACTTTTCCGGCCGGCAGCACCCCGGCGTGAACGTCACCGGCGGAGATCCCGACGGCGGTGGCCACCTGGGCGGCCACCGCGGCGTTGTCCCCGGTCAGCAGGATGGGCCTTAGCCCCAGACCCTTCAGCCGTTCGATGGCGGCCGCCGATCCCGGCTTAATGGTGTCACTCAGGCTGATAATGCCGGCGGGTAGGCCATCCACCGCAACCCAGATGGCCGTAGCACCGCTCGCTTCAGCTGCAGCTAGCGTTTCCTGCTGCAGCTGGGAGATGCTGACGCCGTTCTCACGCAGCCAGCCCGTGCGGCCCGCCAGGATGACGCGCCCTCCCACGGTTCCGGCCACTCCGCCGCCGGGCGCTGAACGGAAGTGTTCGACGGCGGGAAGCCGCCCGCCGTCGTGCTTGGCCTGCTGCTGTTGGGCCGCTGCAGCGATGGCGTGGGCAATGGGGTGCTCCGAGGCAGCCTCGACTGCTCCGGCGAGCCGCAGCACGTCCCTGCCCTGGTGGCCGTCAAACGCCGAGGTGTCATGCACGGAAAGCTTTCCGCTGGTGATGGTGCCGGTCTTGTCGAGCAGGATGGTGTCCACGGTTCGGGTGTCTTCGAGGACCTGTGGGCCTTTGATCAGGATGCCGAGCTGGGCTCCGCGTCCGGTACCCGTGAGCAGGCCCACCGGCGTGGCGAGCCCGAGTGCGCAGGGGCAGGCTATGACCAGGACCGTGACGGCGGCGGTGAACGCGGCCCGAAGCTCGGCAGGCTCAATCGCCGGGCCGCTGACGACGAGCCACAGCCCAAAGGTGAGCACTGCTATGACCAGAACCAGGGGGACAAATACGCCGCTGATCCGGTCAGCCAGCCGCGCAATGGGGGCCTTGCCGGTCTGCGCCTGGGAAACCAGCCGCGCCATCTGGGCCAGCGTGGTTTCCGAACCCACCCGGGTGGTCCGGACCAGCAGGCGGCCGGAGGTGTTGATGGTGGCACCGGTGACCTTGCTTTCAGGGCCAACCTCCACCGGGACGGATTCGCCGGTCAGCAGCGAAGCGTCGACGGCGGAAGTTCCTTCGATCACCACGCCGTCAGTGGCGATTTTCTCGCCGGGGCGGACCACCACAATGTCTCCTACACGGAGCTGATCGGCCGGAATTTTGTGTTCGGACCCCTCGTGGAGGACGGTGGCGTCCTTGGCGCCGAGGTTAAGCAGTGCTTTGAGGGCGTCGCCGGCCTTTTGTTTGGCGTTGGCTTCGAGGAACCGGCCCAGGAGCAGGAAGGTTGTGACCACGGCGGAGACTTCGAAGTACAGGCCACCGGTTTCCATTCCCTCCATGCCTGGGTGTTCGGTCATGCGGGGGTCAAGTGCCAGCTGCCAGACGCTGAAAAGATAAGCGGCCGCGACGCCGATGGAGACGAGGGTGTCCATGGTGGATGCAAGGTGGCGTGCGTTGACGGCGGCGGCACGGTGAAAGGGCCAGGCCGCCCAGCTGACCACCGGAAGGGCCAGTGCGCCCGCTGCCCAGCCCCAGTTGGGGAACTGCAGGGCCGGAATCATCGAGATCAGGAACACCGGAACGGTCAGGGCTGCGGCGAGGATCAGCCGCGGCCTCAGTTGCGCGGCGGCGGGACCGTGGGACAGATGGTCGTGGCCGGCGTCGTGGTGCTCCTGGACATGGTGAGTGTGGGTGGGGGGCTGGCGGAGGGTGGCCTTGTAGCCCGTGGCGTTGACGGTGTCCACGATCTGCTGGTCCGTGATGCCCGCCGGAACAGTGACGTGGGCGGACTCCAGGGGGAGATTCACGGAGGCTTCCACGCCGTCGAGCTTGCCGAGCTTCCGTTCCACGCGGTTCACGCACGACGCACACGTCATGCCCTCGATGTCCAGTTCAACCACCCGGTTGCCCGTCTGGTTCAGTAAGTGCTCCGTGCGCACGATGGATCGCCCGATTTCTAAGTAGTTACGCGTCGTTTGCCACAACCAGGTAGCCGGCTTCGGCCACCGCTTCGCCGATCTCGGCCGGCGACAACTTCTGGCTGGAGGTAATCGTTACGGTGGAGATGCCCCCGGCGTTGAGGTCGACGTCGACCCCTTCAACCCCGGCGAGGGACTCTATTTCTTCACTGACAGAGGAAATGCAGTGGCCGCAGGTCATGCCGGAAACGCTGACGGTGGTGGAGACGGTGCTCATGGTTGCTCCTTTTAAGCGGGCCGGCGGGTTGGCCGGCCCTCGGTTGGTTGGTTGGTTAGTGGCGGTGGTGTCAGCGCAGGAGGCGGCCAATGGCTTCCGCCGCTTCTTTGACCTTGACGTCGATCGCTTCCGCCCGCAGATCGGGGTCAGGTTCGGCGGCGGCACCCACTACGCAGTGCCCGATGTGTTCTTCGACGAGTCCGAGGCTTACGGCGTGAAGGGCCTTGGTGACGGCGGAAACCTGAGTCAGGATGTCGATGCAGTATTTGTCCTCATCCACCATCCGGGCAATGCCGCGGACCTGACCCTCGATCCGTTTGAGCCTTCGCAGATAGGCGTCTTTGTTGGCGGTGTAGCCATGCGGCGGTACGGACTCTGGGGCCGCATGCCCTTCGACGGTTGCCTGTGAGGATTCCATGGCTACAACCTATACCCCAAGGGGGTATAGGCGCAAGTACCCCCAGGGGGTATCCAGAGGATATTTCGGACACAAAAAAGCTCCGGAGTGCGTTATTGGGGGATACGCACTCCGGAGCAGCCTTTGGGCAGATCTGCCCGGCCCCATGGCCGGATCTCTCTGCTTGCACCAGCTTACTTGCCGGTATGGCTGTCCGCCACCACCTCGAATAACTACTTTCGGTTTATTATTTCGGACGCCCCACGGACGCCTCCGGCCGCCTCTGACGAGCTATTCACGGTCCTCATGCGCCGGCCTCCGGTAGGGGACCACCAGTACAGGACGGCTCTGGTGATGGGTCAGCCAGAGGCCCACCGAACCGTTGAGCATTTCGGAGATCCGGTGGGACACGCCGCGTTCGGAGGTGCCCACGATGATCATGGGGACATTGCTTTCCGCGGCTAGCCGGGCGAGGGCGCGGGCCGGGTCGCCCGCGAGGGTGCGCAGGGTCCATTCCACGGGCACACCGTTCGTGCCGGCATTGGCCACGGTGCGTTCAATAGCAGCTTTAATGCCTGTGGTCACCGCTCGGACGTCCTCGTCGTCCTGTCCAGGGTGGAGCGACAGGCGGTGCGCCGACCGGGCGGGATCCCATTCCACCAGGTAGCTGGCTTCGTCAACGTAGGCGCATAGCAAAGGCGCCGAGAGCCTGCCCGCAAGGATGGCTGCCGTCGTCAGCACTTCCGGGTGCTGATTGGGCAGTATCCCCACCAGGAGTGGGGGCGGCCCACTGAACCGTTCAGGAGTCATAACCCAATCTTGTGCCCGGCGACGGTCCTTGAACAGCCCCCGCCGTACCTCGGGGGTGGACCTTGTTTCCGACATGGCCCCGCTTAGGAACGGCTGAAGTCTGTTATCGCCCGCTATGCGACGGCGGGCGACGCCGAGACCACTACGTTTTTCCCCCAGGGATCCTCGGTGTAGCAGCTGATGAGCACAACCCGGTTGGGCACCATTTCCCAGATGGGACTGTCTTTGAGGCCGGCCTTGAGATAGGTGGTGACAGTGTCCACGCGGTACCGGATGGTGCCGGTGGCGGTGACGACGTCGAACTCGTCGCCTTCGTTCGCGCGGGAGCTGAGGTGGTTGAACGGGGCGTCCCGGTCTTCCCAGCTGTGCCCGATGATGTAGGTGGTGTTGC
Source organism: Pseudarthrobacter sp. (assembly GCA_039932075.1). GTDB lineage: Bacteria > Actinomycetota > Actinomycetes > Actinomycetales > Micrococcaceae > Arthrobacter. The sequence goes on from JBDTQQ010000005.1 coordinate 6,694, forward strand.
CTGAGCCGTTGCCCGGAACTCCGAAGGGCGTCAGCCAGTAGCCGTCCATGGTGGACGGGGGTACTACAGTGCGGCTGGCCGCCGCAGCGGCATCCGGTTCGAGCGGGTGGACCGCGGTATCCAGGGCCGCCGCCGGGTAGAGGATGCGTAGCGGCGCAGAAGCGCCGGGAAGCGCCGGTCCGGGGGCGGCCGTAGCTGGCGCGGGGCCGGAAGCGGGTGCCGCACTGCTGGCATGTCCTGGGGACAGCTGCGAGGGAACGGACGACGGCGGCGCAACCGCTGGTGCCGCAACTTCGGCAGCGCGGACGCCTGCACCCCCGTGGTCGGGAGTGTCCAGATGGCCGAGTAAGGGGCCGCCGAAGGTCAGGGACAGGAAACCCATGACGCCGCACAGGAGGATGGCGAGGTCCCCCCTGTTCAACCCCCGAAAGCGGTTCCAACCGGAGGCGCGCGATAGGCGTCCGTGGGCGTCGTGCCTTTCATGCTGATTCGGCATGGGGCCCCTTTCCGTGCTGCTGGTCCGGTGCTGGTGATCGGGAGAACGACGAGGGCGCCCCGCCGGGTCTGGCGGGACGCCCTCAGTGGAGTCGTCGGACGCTCGGGCGGCGTCAGCCCGCCGTCGGCGATTCTGTCCGGGACTTGCGCCGGACCGAAACCACGGCTCCTGCACCCAGCAGTACGCCCAGTCCGGCCAGCCATGTGGTGCTGTCCTCAGTTCCGCCTACAGCAGTCTGCGCGTTGAAGCCCTGGTTGGTGCCGCGGCTGACAGCTGCCGCCGGTACCTTGGCGACCGCGACCTGAGGGGCGGCGGCCTGGCCGGCAGGAGTCACCGCAGCGGGCATCTGTACAACCGGCTGTTCCTGCTGGGCGGGTGGGTCCACGGGAGGATCGGCAGGCGGGTCCACGGGCGGATCGGCGGGCGGGTCCACGGGGGGATCAACGGGCGGGTCCACGGGGGGATCGGCCGGCGGGTCCGCGGGAGGATCGGCCGGCGGATCGACCGGCGGTATGACCGGCGGTATAACCGTTGCGCCGCATTGTGTGTACCCGCGGGCAACATCCCAGTTCAGCCCGTCGGGCACAAACTCGCTGGGTGCGATGATGTCGTCACTGTGACCGGCGTGTCCGTTCAATGCCGTCGCATTGAAGTCAACGGTGAGCATCTTTCCCGCATGACAAATGTCGACTTTGTCGGCAGAGGCTTGGGCCGGAGCCGTAACGCTGAGCAATGCCAGCCCTGCGACCCCCAAAATCGGTAAGGCTCGTCGTTTCATGGTGTTTCTCCCAGATTGTGTGAAACGGACCATGGCGAGGGGATTAGCGGACGCCCTGCCCCAGCACGGTCAGCTTTGCTTGAGACTTCAGGCTAGGGCTGCAGGCGGGTGCGGGTCCTGAGTAGCGGGTACTCGACTTTTGCCGGCTCTGACCTGCGGCGATACCTGTTCCTACGCGAAAGTGATAGGACTCTTCCGGAATGGAATACCCGTGCCGCCGCCGGTATCCGAAACCCTTGAACGGCGACTTGCCCGCGCCTAACGTTGAGTCATAAGAAAGGTGCGTGACGGGGCATGGAAATTTACATGTGGTGGCTGGACGTGAACCTGGACACCAAGGAATGGCTGCGGGAGAACCTCCGGGCCGGGGAGTTGCCGCTGCAGGTCTTGCAGGGCATCGCCGAAGCGGGCGGACCACACCCCGAAAACCCTCTTGGCATCCTCACTGAGGCGGACTGGGATTTCATCGAGACCCAGTCCGAATTTGTCGATTGAGCAGTCATCGCGCCAGTCCGGGGTAATCCCACATAGCCAAGAAAACCGTTGCGGCCTTCCGGCCGGGGTGGTTGCATGGGGTGCATGGCAACCGCAGCGAGTTTTGTCCTGGCGATCGGCACCAAAAAAGGCCTTTGGCTGGCTACGAGCCAGGACCGGCAACACTGGTCCTTCTCCGGCCCGCACTTCCTGATGAGCGAAATACCCAGCATCGGCATAGATACCCGGGACGGCCGGACGCGGATCATGGTGGGCGTCCGATCCGAGCATTGGGGCCCCACGGTGGCGCACTCCGATGACCTTGGTGCCACGTGGTCTGAGCCCGAAAAGGGCGCCATCACGTTTCCCGAAGACACGGGCGCGGCGGTGGAACGGATCTGGCAGATCTACCCGGACGCAGAGTCGCGGCCCGGCGTAGTCTGGGCAGGGGCCGAGCCCATTTCGGTTTGGAAATCCACGGACGGCGGCGAGCACTTCGAGCTTAACCGCGGGCTCTGGGACCATCCCCACCGCAGCCAATGGGGCGCCGGGTACGGCGGCGCCGCGGCCCATTCCATCGTGGTCAATTCCGCGGGGGACAATGTCCACGTCGCCATGAGCACAGGGGGCGTCTACCGCTCGCTCGACGGCGGCACCTCCTGGGAGCCCCGCAACAAGGGGATCTCGGCCTACTTCATGCCCGATCCCAACCCAGAGTTCGGCCAGTGCGTGCACAAGATTGCGGCCGATTCCGGCGTCGAAGGGCGCCTGTACGCGCAGAACCATCACGGCGTGTACCGCACGGACGATAACGGCGAGAACTGGAACTCGATCGCCGAAGGACTTCCAGCGGACTTCGGTTTTGTGATGCTGACCCATCCCCGGCGGGAGGGGACCGCCTGGGTTGTGCCGCTGAAGGCCGACGGCGAGCGGATCCCGCCGGAGGGCAAGCTTGCGGTGCACCGCACTGACGACGCCGGCGCCACCTGGAAACGCCTGGATTCCGGGTTGCCTGCCAGCGAATACAACAGCGTGCTGCGTGACGCCGCGTCTGTGGACTCCGCTGAACCGGCCGGCGTCTATTTCGGTACTCGCGGCGGCACGGTCTACGCCAGCGCTGACGAAGGCGAAACGTTCATCGAGGTGGCATCACACCTGCCGGACGTCCTGTGCGTCCGCGCGGCCATGATCTCCGATGCGGTGCTGCCGGTCCCGGAAACGGCAGCGGCCCACGGTGCCTGACATCAGGGTGGTGCTCCCCACCGTCCTGCAGCCGCTGGCCGGCGGGCAGTCCATCCTGACTGCGCCCGCCGAAGGATCTCTGACGGTGGGTAAACTGCTGGAAACGGTGACCGGGGATTACCCGGTGCTGGCTCGGCGGCTGCGGGACGAAACGGGGGCACTTCGCCGCTACGTGAATATTTACGTGAACGGCGACGAAGTGCGGCGGCTCCAGGGCCTGGAAACCGAGGTGGCTGCCGGCCAGGAGGTGCTGGTCATCCAGTCAGTGGCCGGCGGCTAGCCCCAGGCGACCCGCCACACGCTGCATTCGTCCGTGTTGATGGCCTTCCGCGAGCCTGTGTGGTGGTCCATGATCCACACAACGCCGATACCGGGCGCTGTTTCCTGGACGCTGCCGCGGCGGATGACCACGTCGTCGTAGTTCGGGCCCACTGACAGGCGGGCCTCGATTTCGTCGCCGCGGTGGAGCTGGTCCAGGGCGCGGATCCGGGTCACATGGGCTTTGGCTTCCTTCAACATGGCTGGGCCTCCTGGCTGGAGCTGATGCCTGCACTTGCCGGCACTTCCAGTGTGGCGGCGCATTGTTGCGGACTGGTTTCCTGACGGTTAGGGCCCGGTAAGTTCTCTGCGCCGGTAGGGTTTCGGTGCACGCGGCAGGGTGCTCGGCCGGATTGCGGCCGTTGCGGAGGACGGGGCGCATAGGGTGGTGGCATGGAAATCGCCGGCGGAATCTGGTCAGTCATCCTGGGTGCAGCGGCAGTGGCCCCGCTGGCCACATTTGGCGTTGTCCTGGTGGCGTATCTGACCTACCGGCAGAAATCGCGCGCGGACAAGCGCGACCAGTGGTGGAAACGGGCGCAATGGGGTATCGACTCCGCTTTGAACGCCGCCGACCCGCCGCGGCGGCTGGCCGGGATCAAGGTCCTGGTGCAGCTGATCGGCAGCGATCTGGCCACACCGGAGGATGCTGACCTGATGAGCGGGCTGGCAGTGGGAATCCAGGACCAGGAGCTCGGCCGGCTTGCCGCGGCGGAGGCCACCCAAGGCATCCGGCCCGGGGCCGGGCACCGGGAGGTCCACCTGCCCTCCCGGACCATGACGGTGCAGGTGGGGTCCGAGTCGGCGGGTCTCGTGCTGCGGGAGACCGAAAAGCTTATTGCGGCCGCCACGGGGCAGGTCACACCACAGTGACGATGCCGGCGTCGGTCAGTCCGCCACGCTGCTCCGGTACACGGCCAGGAACGTCGAGATCCTGCGCACGGCTTCTTCGATGTCCAGTACGGACGGAAGGAGTACAAAGCGGAAGTGGTCCGGCGTGGGCCAGTTGAAAGCGGAACCGTGGGAGACCAGGATCTTCTGGTCCTGGAGCAGGTCGAGGACAAACTGCTCGTCGCTCCTGATCGGATAAAGCTCCGGGTCGAGCCGGGGAAAGAGGTACATGGCACCCGCTGCCGGAACACAGGTGACACCGGGTATGGCTGTCAGGAGTTTGTAGGCGAGGTCCCGCTGATCGCGCAGCCTGCCGCCGGGCCGCACCAGCGCGTCGATGCTTTGGTAACCACCCAGGCAGGTCTGGATCGCATGCTGGGCAGGGACATTAGGGCAGAGCCGTAGTGACGCGAGGAGCTCCAGGCCCTCACGGTAGGCCGCAGTGGCGGCGAGCGGACCCGTGATGGCCACCCAGCCGGAACGGTAGCCGGGCATGCGATAGGCCTTGGACAGGCCGCTGAAGGTCAGGCAGCACACGTCTTCCGCCACCGACGCCGTGTGGATGTGCTGGGCGTCTTCGTAGAGAACTTTCTCGTAGATTTCGTCGGAGAACAGCACCAGGTTGTGTTTGCGGGCCAGGGCCGCGAACTGTTCCAAGATGTGCCGCGGGTACACAGCGCCCGTCGGGTTATTGGGGTTGATGATCACGATGCCTTTGGTGCGGTGCGTGATTTTTGACTCGACGTCGGCCATGTCCGGCCACCACTGTTCCGCCTCGTCGCAGAGATAGTGCACCGGTTTGCCGCCGGTCAGGGTCACCGCGGCGGTCCACAGGGGGTAGTCCGGGGCCGGGACCAGGATTTCGTCGCCGTTCTCCATAAAGGCCTGCAGGCACATGGAGATGAGTTCGCTGACGCCGTTGCCGATGAAGATATCTTCGACGCCGATCTGCATCAAGCCACGGGTCTGGTAGTACTGCGAAATGGCGGTCCGTGCCGAGAAGATGCCTTTTGAATCGCTATAACCCTGGGCGCCACGCAGGTGGTGGATCATGTCTACCACCACCGACTCGGGAGCCTCCATGCCGAACGGCGCGGTGTCGCCCAGGTTCATCTTGAGGATCCGGTGCCCTTCGGCTTCCATGTTCTTGGCGGCCTGGAGGATGGGCCCGCGGAGTTCGTACCGGACGTTCTGGAGTTTGCTGGAGTGCTGCATTTCGCGCATGCTAGATCATTTCACAACGGCCGACGGCGGTTGGCCGGATTCCGTCGAAAAGGTCAGGGCGGCAGCCGGTCGCCGTTGCTGTGGACACTGTCGAGGCTTTCAGCTGGGCTTTCGTTGCCGGGGGCCTTTCGCCGCGGCCTTGCCCGGGCAAGAATGGGCACCATGGAACTTCCCGTGATGCCGCCCGTCCCGCCCATGCTCGCCAAGGCCATCAGTGGCATTGGTGGAATCCCGGAAGGAAGCGAACTCAGCTACGAACCCAAATGGGACGGCTTCCGGTCCATCATTTTCCGTGACGGCGACGACCTGGAGATCGGCAGCCGCAACGAGAAGCCCATGACCCGCTACTTTCCCGAGCTGGTGGTTGCCCTGAAGGAGAATCTGCCGCCACGGTGTGTGGTGGACGGCGAGATCATCCTGGTGGGCGCCTCGGGTAATCGGCTGGACTTCGACGCTCTGCAGCAGCGGATCCACCCTGCCGCCAGCCGGGTGAAACTGCTGTCCGAACAGACGCCTGCCAAATTCGTTGCCTTTGACCTGCTTGCCCTGGGGGACGAGGACTACACCGGACGGCCCTTCGCGGATCGCCGGGCCGCACTCGAAAAGGCGCTCGCCGGCAGCAAGGCCCCCGTCCACGTCACCGCCGCGACCCAGGACAAGGAAACCGCCGAACAGTGGTTCCAGCAGTTCGAGGGCGCGGGCCTGGACGGGATCGTGGCCAAACCGCTGGCGGGCATTTATCAGCCGGACAAGCGCGTGATGTTCAAGATCAAGCACGAACGCACCGCCGACTGCGTGGTGGCCGGTTACCGGGTACACAAAAGCGGGCCGGACGCCATCGGCTCGCTGCTGCTCGGCCTGTACAAGGACGACGGCGGCCTGGCCAGCGTGGGGGTGATCGGAGCCTTCCCGATGAAGCGCCGGCAGGAACTGTTCGAACAGCTCCAGCCGCTGGTCACTGACTTCGACCACCACCCGTGGGCCTGGGCCAAGCAGGCAGAAGGCGAGCGGACGCCCCGCAACGCTGAAGGCAGCCGGTGGAGCGCGGGCAAGGACCTGTCCTTTGTGCCTCTGAAGCCCGAACTGGTGGTGGAGGTCAGGTACGACCATATGGAAGGTGAGCGCTTCCGGCACACAGCCCAGTTCTCGCGCTGGCGGCCGGACCGGGATCCCGAATCCTGCACCTACGCCCAGCTGGAGGAACCGGTCACCTTCGACCTCGCATCGGTGCTGGAGGCCGGACGGCCGTAGTCACCCGAGGGGCAGCTGCCGGAGTAGCCCACTTATCACCGGGAAAGCCCGCCATTTCCTGGGAAATGGCGGGCTTTCCTTCTCAAAACTGGGCTGGCGCGTTACTTCAGGCCGAGCTGCTTCGTGGGTACCTTGTAGGTTTCCTTGGCCGTCAGGGCGGAGATCGCCGCGATACCGCAGATCACGGCGGTGAAGATACTGATCTGGACCCACCCGCCGGGCTTGATGCCGCCCATCGCTGCAACGATGGCCGGAGCAAAGCCTGCCATCAGGAAGCCCAGCTGCGTGCCGATCGCCAGGCCGGAGAAGCGGACCTTGGTGCTGAACATCTCGGCGTAGAAGGACGGCCAGACCGCGTTGGAGGCCGCGTAGCCGAAGGAGAAGAAGCCGATGGCGGCCACGAACATCAGCGGCACGCTGCCGGATTCGAGGCTGAGCAGGAACAGCGGGGTGAGGACCGCGCTGGCCACGGCGCCGTAGATGAAGACCGGCTTGCGGCCGATCTTGTCGGCAAGCTTGCCGAACAGCGGCTGGGTGCCGAGAGCCACCAGGTTGGCGCCCACAACGAGCCAAAGGGTGGTGGTGCCGTCAACACCGGCGACCGTCTTGGCGTAGCTGATGGCCAGGGTACCGAAGACCGTGGACACGGCGGCGATGAAGGCGCAGGCCACTACGCGCAGGACGTCGCGCCAGTGGCCCTTGAGGAGATCGGCAACGGGGAGCTTGGAGATCTGGGCCGTCTTCTGGGCTTCCTCGAAGGCCGGGGGTTCGTGCAGCGTGCGGCGGATGAAGAAGGCAACAATCACGACCACGGCGCTGAGCCAGAACGGGATGCGCCAGCCGATGCCGTACTTGATGTCGTCCGGGAGGGCGAGGACGGGGATGAACACGAGGGCCGCGAGGATCTGGCCGCCCTGCGTGCCGGTAAGGGTCCAGGAGGTGAAGAAGGACCGGCGGTTGTCCGGTGCGTGCTCCAGCGTCATCGACGATGCACCGGCCTGCTCACCGGCGGCGGAGAGGCCTTGGCAGAGCCGTGCCAGCACCAGCAGGGCCGGAGCCCACCAGCCCACGGTGTTGAAATCGGGAAGGCAGCCGATGATGAAGGTAGAGGCGCCCATCAGCAGCAGCGTGAACATCAGGACCTTCCGGCGGCCCACGCGGTCACCGAAGTGGCCCAGGATCACGGCGCCCACCGGCCGTGCCACATAGGCAAACCCGAAAGTAGCGAAGGACATGACGGCCGCGTTGGCGCCGGCGTCCGGGAAGAAGACCGTGGGAAAGATCAGCGCTGCCGCGGAACCGAAGATGAAGAAGTCGTAGTATTCGACGGCGCTGCCCAGGAAGCTGGCGAGGGCTGCTTTCTTTGGCGTCCCGGCCGGGGCGGCGGTGCCCGGTTCCGCGGACGGAAGTGTCTGGCTCATGGAGTTCCTTTTGATGTGACGACGTTTGTCGCGGATGGATCTGGCGAAGCGCAGCCGCACCTGCCTGTCGTGGCAGAGGGCGGTGCGGCTGGTGTCCGTTGAAAGACCCGTAGCAGTAGCCACATGGTGGGAGCTACTTTTGCGATATAGCAATGATGGCTGTGAGGGCGGTCACTTGTCAAGAAAATACTCACCATCTAGAAATAGCTCTCACAATGTGGCAACATTGAGGTATGAGTGTGAACCAAGCCACAGCCGATGATGACGTCTCTGCAGAACAGGAACCAGGCCCGGAACCAAGCCAGGATTCAGGCCAGGATTCAGGCCAGGCCCGGGGTCTGGCCCCGGGCCCGGGTGAAGTTAAGGCGGCCCGGTCCGCAGACCGCACTGACATGGTGGGCAAGGCGCTGAGCCTGCTGGTCCTCCTGGGGGATGAGCCCCGCGGTGCCAGTGCCGCCGAGATCTCGCGCCGCGCCGAGCTTCCCTTCAGCACCACCTACCGCCTGTTGGGATCCCTCACCCGGGACGGCTTTGTGGACTACGAGCCGGACGGCCGCCGCTACCACCTGGGCCTGCGCATCTTCCAGCTTGGCCAGCGGGTTTCCCAGCACCACGGCTTCGCGGGCGCGGCCATGCCGGTCCTGCGCCGCGTGACCGAACAGACGGGCGAGGCCACCATCCTCAGTGTCCGCGACGGGCACCACCATCTGACGGTCAACAAAGTGGACGGTCCGCAGACGTTCCGCGTCACGAGCGACCCCGGACATCTGGGCGCCCTGCATGCCACCGCGGTGGGCAAGGCCCTCGTGGCGTTTGCCGAGGATGCGGAGCGGGAGGCCTTGATCGAGGAGCTGGACCTGGCGCCGCTCACTGAGCACACCATTACCGACCGCGCCGCCTTCCGCGCCGAAATGGAAAGGGCCCGCCGGCAGGGATATGCGGTGATGGACGAGGAAAACGAGAACGGGATGCGCGCTGTGGCCGTCCCGCTGCTCAACTCCCAAGGCCACGCCTTCGCGTCGCTCGCCACCGCCGTCCCGGTTTTCCGTCTCAGCATGGAGGGCCTCCTGGCGCACGTCCCGCTGCTTCAGGAGGCTGCCGCCGAACTGGCGGCCCGGTTGCCGCAGCGGTAACAATGCCGAAATGTTCGCATGTAGAACAAGCGTGCGATAAGTGAACAAGTGTTGTACTGTAATCCCTATCACTCGGCCCGCCGCGTCCGCCTTGAGCGCCGCCGCCCGCCAGGTGCCGTATCGAAGGAGCCTCCCGGATGAGCAATCGAACTGAGTCCTACCTTGTGGGACTGGTCGGCGACGGCGTGATGCCGTCACTCACTCCGCCCATGCACGAGCGCGAAGGCGATGTCCAAGGCCTGCGCTATCTCTACCGACCTATCGACCTCCTGGAACTCGGACTGACCGGCGACGCCGTGGGGGACCTCCTTAAGAGCGCCCGCAGCCTCGGGTTCAACGGCCTGAACATCACCCACCCGTGCAAGCAGCTTGTCCTCCAGCACCTGGATGAAGTCTCGCCGGATGCGCACCGGCTCGGCGCTGTCAACACCGTGGTGATCGAAGACGGCCGCTTCATCGGCCACAACACCGACTTCTCCGGGTTCGCCGCCGCCCTGGCGTCCGGCCTTCCGGGCGCGCAACTGGACCGAGTGGTCCAGCTCGGCGCAGGAGGCGCCGGGTCCGCCGTCGCCTACGCCCTGCTCACCGCCGGGGTCCAGGCACTGGATCTGGTGGACACCGACGCCGCCCGCTGCGCGGCCCGTGCCGCAGAGCTGGCCGGCTTCTTCCCGGACCGCACCGTCACACCGCGTACGACGGCGGAGCTGCCGCAGCTGATGCCGCTGGCCGGCGGTCTGGTGCACTGCACGCCGGTTGGTATGGCCGCCCACCCGGGCGTCCCGCTGGACCTGGATCTGCTCGAATCCCGGCACTGGGTTGCGGACATCGTTTACCGGCCTATCGAAACCGAGCTTGTCCTGGGCGCCCGCGCCAAGGGCTGCGAGGTCCTGGACGGCGGTCGCATGGCCGTGGGCCAGGCTGCTGACTCCTTCCGGATTTTCACCGGCCGGGAAGCCGACGCGGACCGCATGCGCGGTCACTTCCTGGAACTCGTGGCCCACGAAGCGGTGGCTGCCTGATGCGCACCGGAATCGCCACGGTCTGCCTGTCCGGCACCCTGAAAGAAAAGATGCAGGCCTGCGCCATCGCGGGTTTCGACGGCATTGAAATCTTCGAACAGGACCTCGTCACGTCACCGCTGACCCCCGAGGACGTCCGCAACATGGCCGCTGACCTTGGCCTGACGCTGGACCTCTACCAGCCGTTCCGCGACTTCGACAGCGTGTCCGAGGACCTCCTGGAGGCCAATCTCCGCCGCGCCGAAGCCAAATTCCGGCTGATGGCGCGGCTGGGCATGGACACCATCCTGGTGTGCTCCAACGTGGCCACCGCCAGCATCGACAGCGACGACCTCCGCGTGGAACAGCTAGGCCGGCTGGCGGCGCTGGCAGGGGACCACGGCGTCAAGGTCGCCTACGAGGCCTTGGCCTGGGGCAAGTACGTCAGCGACTACGAGCACGCGCACCGGCTGGTTGACGCCGTGGACCATCCCAATCTGGGCACCTGCCTGGACTCGTTCCACATCCTCTCCCGCAACTGGGACACGGCGCCCATCGAAGCCCTCAGCCCGGAAAAGATTTTCTTCGTCCAGGTGGCGGATGCCCCCAAGCTCTCCATGGACGTCCTCTCCTGGAGCCGGCACTACCGGGTGTTCCCCGGCGAAGGCCAGTTTGAGCTGGCCAAGTTCATGGGCCACGTGGTCCGGGCCGGCTACACCGGGCCGGTGTCACTGGAAATCTTCAACGACGTCTTCCGGCAGTCCGACGTGGAGCGCACCGCCGTGGACGGCATGCGTTCGCTCATCTGGCTGGAGGAGCAAAGCGCCAAATGGCTCGAAGCCACCGTGCCAGCCCTCTCCGCCGCCGGCGCCGCCGGGGCCCCCGGCACCCAGGTCCCCGGCCGCCGTCGTTATCCCATGGAACTGGCCACGCTTCCGCAGGTGGCCGAACCGGCCGGCTACAACTTTGCCGAGGTCAAGGCCGCCGACACCAAGGGCCTGGAAACGGTCCTGGGCCAGCTCGGCTTCGAATTCAACGGCCGGCATCGCACCAAGGCCGTGCAGCTGTGGACCATGGGCCATGCCCGGGTCATCGTCAACGAGGCGGCGCCTGTTTCAGCCGACAGCAGGGCGGACACTTCACCGGCCATCGCACCTGCTATTGGTGCCCTCGGCTTTGACGTCGATTCCCCGGTGATTGCCTCCGCCCGGGCCCAGCAGCTCAAGGCCCCCGTGGTTCCGCGCAAAAGCCAGGCCAACGAGGAGGTGTTCCAGGGCTTCGCAGCGCCGGACTCCACGGAGATCTTCCTGTGCCAGGGCAATCCCGATGGCACCGCCGCCTGGACGAGCGAATTCGGCGAGGGGCTGGAAGCTCCCGCTGCAGGTGCCACGGCCGTGATCGACCACGTCAATCTCGCCCAGCCGTGGCAGCACTTTGACGAGGCTGTCCTGTTTTACACGAGTGCTTTGGCACTGGAGCCGCAACCTTTCGCCGAGGTGCCCAGCCCCACCGGGCTGGTCCGCTCCCAGGTCATGGCCACCGGGGACCGGGCCGTGCGGCTGGTGCTGAACCTGGCACCCCTGATCCAGCAGGACGGCGCTTCCGGACCGGATCCATCGGGCACGGGCGCGCGGAAGACCTACCAGGAGCACATCGCGTTCGCGGTGGGCGACCTGGTGTCCACTGCCAGGGACTGCAAGGCCCGCGGACTGGAGTTCCTGCAGATCCCGGCCAACTACTACGAGGACCTGGATGCCCGCTTCGGCCTGGAACCGGACTTCCTGGCCACACTTCAGGAGCTGAACCTCCTCTATGACCGCGATGCCGACGGCGAGTTCCTGCACTTCTACACCGCTACCGTGGGCAGTGTGTTCTTCGAAATGGTGGAACGCCGCGGCACCTATGACGGCTACGGGGCGCCCAACGCCCCGGTCCGCCACGCAGTCCAGTATGACCTCCTGCACCGCCTGAACCCCGTACCCGCCAAGTAACACCAACACCCTATGAAAGGAGGCTGCTGTGCCTGAAGAAATCAACCTTGAAACCTACAACGCGGATCCGCTCACCGAGGACGTGTCCGATGACGCCACGGAAGCCGCACCGAAAGAGTACGCACCCCTGGATGCCGCCGCAGAGTCGCAGGCGGACCTCAACGCCGAAATGAAGGCCCTCGGCGACGCCTACGCCCAGGCCCTCAAGAACGGCGGCAAGGCTGAAATCCAGCCGCGGCTGGACTACGCCCCGTACCGCAGCAGCGTCCTGCGCCACCCCACCAAGGACCTGCACCACGCGGACCCGGAAACCATCGAGCTGTACTCTCCGGCGTTCGGGCACATGGACGTGCACGCGCTGGAGGCAGACCTCACCATCCAGCACAACGGTGAACCGCTGGGCGAACGCATCGTCGTGTCCGGACGCGTCCTCGACGGTGACGGCCGCCCGGTGGCCGGCCAGCTCGTGGAGATCTGGCAGGCGAACTCCGCCGGCCGCTACATCCACAAGCGGGACCAGCACCCGGCACCGCTGGACCCCAACTTCACCGGTGTGGGCCGCTGCATCACGGGAGCCGACGGCTCCTACAGCTTCACCACCATCAAGCCCGGCGCCTACCCGTGGAAGA
>JBDTQQ010000006.1:0-19435 GCA_039932075.1 Pseudarthrobacter sp.
GTGCGGCTGGGCTCCTGTTCCATCGCCGTCCCGGTGTTCCACACGGGCCGGATCGGCGCTGGCCTCGGCCTGGTGCTGCCGACGTCTCACGCTTCGACCATGACCCGGCACCTCCCTGTCCTCAAGGGGATCTCGGCCCAGATCGAGCGGGCCACTGCGCGGATTCCGCTGGAGACGCTGATCGGCGTGCACCGCGGGCCGCGGGCCTGACGGCGGCGCAGCTATTCCGGGTCAGCTCATTGCTCAAGAGGGATGAGCAGGACGGTGAAGATTCCCAGGCCGGCAAGGACGATCATGCTGGCTGCAACGGCGGCGATCGAAGCGACATCGGGCGTGATTGCTTCATCGTTGATGCCGCTGATGGCGCGGTGAAATCTTCGCTTGCGGGTGAGGTTGATAGCCAGGGCCGTAACGGCGGAGGCCGCTACGAGCGTGGAAGCGAACCAGCCATGGTGCGGCATCCAGCGTAGGAAGATGGCTGCGGCGACCGTCAGGGACAGGGTGGTACGTCCCCAGGCCATGTCTGTGCGTTCCGGCTGAAGCCCGGGGTCGCCATGGATTGGCGTGTCAGGTGGTGGAGGCATGGATTAGACGGGGCGGACGAGGACGAAGACCGTCATGATGGCGGCGACGAGGCCCCCGCCGATTGCCAGGACCGGGGCAATCCAAGGCAGTGGAAGCGGGTCTTTGCGGCGGCTAGAGCGTTCGACATTCAGCCAGCGGAAGAATGAGCCCCCGCCGATGAGGAGCGCGAGAACGAGGAGCAGGACGGCGACCGTTTTGCGCATTTCGGGGCCGAACAGATCGGCCATGAAGGCCTCGACGGCGGGCAGGGCTCCCGGTGGCCACCGCGCACCGCCTGGCCGGTGATTTGGTGGCTTGGGGAGGCCTCGAAAAAGCGAACGGCGAATACCGGTAGGCCAGCGGATCTGGCGGCTGGGCCTGCTGGCCCCCGCACAGCAGAACATTGCCGAAGTGGCTGCGCCGTTTATGCAGGACGTCCTCTTCGTCACCCACAACGTAGTGAACCTGTTCATCCTGGACGGCGAGGAGGTCCTGCTGGTGGAGAGAATGTCCGGTACTGGCGCCGGCCAGCCGTTCCGGCGAGTGGGGGCCCGCCTGCCCCTGCATGCAAGCGCCGCGGGCAAAATCATGCTCGCCTACGGAGCCAAGGACCTCTTTTCCTCCGCCGTCCAGCGGCTGGAGCCGCATACGCCGCGGACCATCACCAACCCCGGACTGCTGGCCGCCGAGATCGAGCGGGTCCGTGCCAACGGCTACGCCACCACTGAGGAGGAAGCCGGCCCGGACAACTTCGGCTTGGCCGTTCCGGTGTTCCTGCCGAACAAGCAGGTGGTGGCCGCGCTGGGCATCGTCACCCGGGGGCGCCCGGCCCCGGTGGGCAGTGTGGTTCCGGTGCTCAACATCGCCGCACGGGGCATCGCGCGCCGCCTGGGTGTGGAACACCTGCCGCACTAATTGCGGCCTTGCGCGTCAATTGCCGCGCCCGATGCCGCGACTGCTGCCAGGACAGCTCTTTCCGTTGGGTGGAAAGCTTCGCCCCGCGTGTGTCGTGGAACACCTAACCTCAAGTAAGCCCATAAACAGGCCGGATCTCCGGCCGAAGCCTGCATGGCAGGCGAGCCGTTCCAAAGGAAGTGAAGACCCCATGACTGCATCTGCAGGAGCCACCATCGACGCCGTCGTCGATCAGGTGGACATTGTGGCCGACCAAGTGGTCTCCCTGGTGCTGCGGCGGGCCGACGGCCAGCCGTTTCAGCCCTGGCAGCCCGGCGCACACATTGATGTCCATGTGGGCGATGGCCTGGTGCGCCAGTACTCCCTGTGTTCCTCACCTGACGAGCTGGACCACCTGCGGATCGGTGTGCTGCACGTGCCGGATTCCCGTGGCGGATCAAAAGCAGTGCACGCGCTGCTGGCCGGCACGCCGCTCACCATCTCCGAACCCCGCAACAACTTTCCGCTGCGCGAGTCGCGGCGTTACCTCTTCATCGCCGGTGGCATCGGCATCACCCCGCTCATTCCAATGCTGGAGGCGGCCCAGGCTGCCGGCAAGGAATGGACCCTTGTTTATGGCGGGCGGAGCCGGAAAACCATGGCCTTCGCACAGCAGCTGGAGGGCCGGTACGGCACTGACCGCATCCGGATCATCGCCGAGGACGAGTTAGGCCGGCTGGACCTGGACCAGGTCCTCGGCATGCCCAGGGCGCACATGCTGGTGTACGCGTGCGGCCCCGGCGGGCTGCTGGGCGCGGTGGAGGAACGCTGCATGGGCTGGCCTCCGGGCGCCCTGCACACCGAGCGTTTCGTCGCCTCCACACTGGGTGCCGCCGCTGCCAACGCGCCGTTTGAGGTGGAGCTGACCCGGACGGGAACCACCGTGACCGTGCCGAATGACAAGACCATCCTCGAGGCGGTGGAGGAGGTGGGCGTGCGCGTCCTGTCCTCCTGCCGCGGCGGTCTGTGCGGCACCTGCGAAACCCAGATCATTTCGGGTGAGCCCGAGCACCGCGATGCTGTCCTCACGCAGGAGGACCGTGACGCCGGCGAGATCATGCTGGTCTGCGTCTCACGCGCCGCCGCCGGCTGTCCGCGGCTCGTCCTGGATCTTTAGCCACTTCATGTACCCCGCCAAGTTTCGTCCCCAGGAGTGTTTCCCATGACCGTTATCACCCATGATGCCAACGTGTTGGGCGAGGACCCGTTCGACACCGCGAACCTCCTGGACCCGTACCCGTTCCTGGGCCGGCTCCGCGACGCCGGCGCCGTCTCCTACCTGGAGAGCACCGGCAGCTATGCCGTGGCCGGGTACCAGGAGGTCTATGAGGTCCTGACCGATTTCGAAACCTACATTTCCTCCGGCGGGCTGGGCCCGCGGGACATCCGCAAGGATTCGGGCTGGCGTCCGCCGAGCATCCTGGAATCGGATCCGCCCATCCACACCGTGATGCGGCGCGCCCTGACCGGTGTCATCAACCCCGGCACGGTCCGTGCCCTCCGCGAGCCGTTCACGCCGCCCGCCGTGGAGCTGACGGAGCAGTTGGCGCTTCGTCAGGGGTTCGACGCCATCACGGACCTCGCCGAAAAGTACCCCCTGCGGGTCTTCCCGGACGCAGTGGGGATTCCCGACGTCGGCCGTGAACATCTGCTGCCGTACGGCAACATGGTGTTCAACGCCTTCGGCCCGGAGAACTACATCTTTAAGCAGGCTTTCGCCCAG
Organism: Pseudarthrobacter sp.; assembly: GCA_039932075.1. Classification (GTDB taxonomy): domain Bacteria; phylum Actinomycetota; class Actinomycetes; order Actinomycetales; family Micrococcaceae; genus Arthrobacter. The sequence continues at coordinate 3,242 of JBDTQQ010000006.1, forward strand.
GGCGATGAGCACGCTGCCGCGGTGATGCGGAACTGCCAGCGCGAAAACCTGGACGATACCGGGTTCGGGGCCCAGATCTGGAAGCGCGTGGAGGAAGGGCTGATCACGGAGCAGCAGGCCACGCTGCTGGTCCGCGCCCTGCTGTCCGCCGGAGTGGACACCACCATTTTCGGGATCGGCAATACACTCTCGGTGCTGGCGCGCTACCCGGAGGCCTGGGCCCAGCTGCGGGAGAACCCCAAGATGGCGAAATTCGCCGTGGATGAGGCGCTGCGCCTGGAGTCGCCGTTCCAAAAGTTCCACCGGACCGTCGCCGTGGACACCGTCCTGGGCGGAGTGCACCTGCCCGCCGGCGCCAAGGTCCTGGTGTTCCTTGGCGCCGCGAACCGTGACCCGCGCAAGTGGGGCGAGAACGCCGATGACTTCGATCTCAACCGCAATGCGTCGGGCCACGTCGCGTTCGGCATGGGTCTGCACCAGTGCGTTGGGCAGCCCATCGCCCGGCTCGAAATGGAAATCGTGCTGCAGCAGCTGCTCCAGCGGGTGGCCACTATCGAACCTGACGGCGCCCCGGTGCCAATCCTGCACAACGTGCTCCGCGGGTTCGAGTCCCTGCCGGTGCGGATCACGGCCGCGTAGCGTACAACGGCCGCGCCGCTTTAGAGCGTCGACGTGTCGATCACGAAGCGGTAGCGGACGTCGGAGGCCAGGACGCGCTCGTAGGCGTCGTTAATCTTGCTTGCCGGGATGACTTCGATCTCGGCGCCCAGGTTGTGCTCGGCGCAGAAATTGAGCATTTCCTGGGTTTCGCGGATGCCACCGATCATGGAGCCGGCGAAGGACCGGCGGCCGCCGATCAGCGCGAAGGCGTTCACCGGCAGCGGTTCGGCGGGGGCGCCAACATTCACCAGGGCGCCGTCGAGGGACAGCAGCTGCAGGTAGGAGCTGATGTCGATGGATGCGCTGACGGTGTTGATGATCAGGTCGAAGCTGCCGGCCAGGTCCGTGAAGGTGGTCTCGTCGCTGGTGGCGTAGTAGTGGTCCGCACCCAGCTTCAGGCCGTCTTCCTGCTTCTTCAGCGACTGCGAGAGCACGGTGACCTCCGCGCCCATGGCGTGGGCGAGCTTGACGGCCATGTGGCCGAGCCCGCCGAGGCCGACGACGGCGACCTTCTTCCCGGGGCCCGCACCCCAGTGCCGCAAGGGGGAGTACGTGGTGACGCCTGCGCACAAAAGGGGAGCGGCGACGTCGAGCTCTATGCCTTCGGGGATGGTGACCACGAAGTCTTCGGTGACGACGACGTGGGTGGAGTAACCGCCCTGGGTAATGGTGCCGTCGCGGTCCACGGCGCCGTAGGTGCCAGTGTTTCCGGCGAGGCAGTACTGCTCCTCACCCTTTTTGCAGTTGACGCATTCGCCGCAGGAATTGACCATGCAGCCGACGCCGACGCGATCGCCCACGGAGTGCTTGGTGACGGCGGTGCCGACCTCGGTGACAATGCCGGCGATCTCATGTCCCGGTGTGAGCGGGTACTGCTGGGGTCCCCAGTCGCCGCGGACGGTGTGAATGTCGGAGTGGCAGATGCCGGCGAACTTGATCTCGATCAGCACATCGTGGGGGCCGACGTCGCGGCGTTCGATGGTGGTGGGGACGAGATCTCCGTCAGCGGACGGGGCGGCGTAGGCATTAGCGATAAGCAATATTTCTCCTATTGAGAGGGCAGCCAGCTTTGGGATGGAGCTGCTGAAGTTCGTGACCCTGGGTGGGTGGCACCACGCGGGCACTATTCCATCAAAGCGCATCCGCCAGTTCTGAGGGAGGCCCTGCCTTGAGGGGTACTGGCAGGGCCTCCCTGGGAATCTTGCCGTTGTGTTCGCTGCGTCTCTAAAGGCGCCGGGCAGGCGTTTGTGCGGTCTGGACCACGTTTTCCGTTGCGGCCCAGGAGGCGAGGAGCTTGAGGGCTTCCTCGGAGGGGCTGCCAGGGACCGCGGGATAAACCGTCAGGGTGTGTCCGGGGTCCTCATCCAGTTCCAGGACCTGGTAGTCCAGTTCGAGGAGCCCCACCACCGGGTGCTGGAACAGCTTGGTGCCGGAGTAGTGCCGCCGGACGTTGTGTGCCGCCCAGCGGGTGCGGAAGTCGTCGCTGCGCATGGAGAGTTCGCCAACGAGTTCGGCGATGCCTTTGTCGTGCGGATCGCGGCCCGCTTCGCGGCGGAGAATGGCCACGTTGGCGCTGGCCGCGCTGTTCCAGTCGGTATAGAAGTTGTGCGATCGCGGGTCCAGGAAGATGAACCGCGAGTGGTTCGCCGGCCGCGCCGTACCGCGGTACATGTCGGCGTACAGGGCATAGCCCAAGGTGTTGGCGGCCACGATGTCCAGCCGGTTGTTTCCGATGAACGCCGGCGCGCCGGTGATGGCGTCCAGAAGGTGCTGCAGCACGGGGCGCACGCCTGGCCCTGTGGTGTTGGCCGGACTGCGCTTGCGGCCTGAGGTGATGGCCGCGCGCGCCAGATCATAGAGGTGATCGTGCTCGGCCCGGTCCAGTTCCAGTGCACGCGCGATCGCATCGAGGACGCTGTCCGAGACACCTGCAAGGTTTCCGCGTTCGAGGCGTGTGTAGTACTCAACGCTCACGCCAGCAAGGCGCGCCACCTCTTCCCGCCGCAGTCCAGGCACCCTGCGCCGGCCGCCGTAGGGTTCGAGCCCTGCCTGCTCCGGGGTGATGCGCGCGCGGCGGGAGGACAGGAACTGCCGTACCTCTGCTCGGTTATCCATAGGACTACGCTACGGGGAATCCCGAGCGGGGTGGGAGGTTCTGCCGGGGCCTGTTTGGGCGGCTTCCCGTGGTTCGGCGCCCGCAGCGGCGGAATACAGTTTCGTAGTCAGGCGCGGGACCTGCCTCGAAGGAAATGGAAGATCAAGACAACCACCGCGACAACCAAAAGTATGTGTATGAGCCCACCGCCGATATTGGCGAGCAGGCCCAAAAGCCAGAGAACTGCGATGATGATGGCTATCCAAAGCAACATGGGACTCTCCTTGGTTTCGCTTAGCCAGGGCTGACCCGGGCCTAAACCCACTCGGTATCGCGTGGTGCTTATCACCATATTTCAGAATCTGATTGCTGGAAATGGCGAAACACTAAGTAGGCTACATAAATTTATGCGTCAAACCTGACCGCTGATCACGCGGTCGCGCCCGGCAAGAAGGCCTGTCACGGCGAGAATCGCCATGAGTCCTGCGGTGACGAGGAGCGGCAGCGTCCAGTCTCCGCTGACGTCCCGAAGACCGCCGAACATCACGGGACCCGCCGCAGCGAGGGCGTAACCAACAGATTGCGCCATGCCGGACAACGACGCTGCCTGCGGGTAATTCACGGTCCGGAGACTGAACAGCGACAGGGCGATGACAATGAGGCTCCCGCACCCGATTGCCCCAAGAAGGACCCACAGCAATACGAGGTCCGGTGCAAATGCCAGCCCGAGAAACGTGACGAACGTGAGGGCGCCGCTCGTGAATGACACGAGCCGCTGGTCCGAACCCCGGTGGAGGATCCCCCCTGCGGCGAGGCTGGCGAACACGCTGATCAGCAGGAAAACAGACAAATGGATGCCGGCAGTAGTGGCCGGGACCCCGCGGCTTTGTTCGATGGTGGGCAGCCATGCCATGAGGACGTAGAAGGCGATCGATTGCAGTCCCATGAAGATGGTCACCTGCCAGCCCAACGCTGAAGCCCAGGGCGACCGGTAGGAGACGTCCGGCCTGGCGGTGTGCGCAGCGCCCGACGCGTGCCGGCGCAGCCACGGCAGGAGCACCGCCATGGCGATGAGAGCCAGTCCCACCCAGATTCCGAGGGCAAGCCGCCATCCTGCCGGGGACGTTTGCGCCACAGGGACGACGACGGCGGCCCCGATCGCGGCGAAGGCGGCCTGTGTGGCGGTGTAGCTCCCCGTGACCTGGCTGACCCTCATCGGGAAGTCCCGCTTAACGAGGGAGGGCACCAGGACATTGAGAAATGCGATGGCCAGGCCGATCAGTGCGGTGCCCGCCCAGATGAAGCCGGGTACGGGTAAGGAGCGAAGCACGATTCCCGAGGCGAGGAACAGCAGGGACAGCCACAGTGCCCGGTCGAGGCCCAGACGGGAAGCGAAGGCGGGCGCCACGGGTGAGAAGACCGCGAACGAAATGAGCGGAAGCCCTGTGAGGAACCCTGCTGCGGCGCCGGATAACTGCAGGTCACTGCTGATGTTGGCGAGTACCGGTCCCACGCTGACAAAGGACACCCGAAGGTTAACTGCGATGAGCAGAAGGCCGATGAAAGCGAAGCCGTACCTGACAGAGCGGTCCGACGCGTTTCTGGTTGCAGCAGGCATCGTGCGTTTCTTCCATCCTTTGGGAGGTACAGGGCGTCCGTTGCGCCCGTTCGATTCCGCCCTGTGTCAGAACAAAGTAGCCCCCGACCAGGCGTTTCGATTTGCCGCCAACATACCGTAAGTGGCCCTGAACTCCCCGCTCCCGACTCGGAGGGCGGGGGAACTTCGCGGCCATGCCTATGCTTTTCTCAGCACGCGCCAAATCTGGGGAGACACATGGATAACAAGACAGCGGTCCTGCTCGTGGCAGACCCGGAACAGTGGCAACGGCAATTTGCGCGTTACGCCAAGATCCGTAAGCGCGGGAATGCTTGTATTGGCTACGTGCTTGGTGGGCCGCTGGCCGTCACTGCACTCTACTTAGCTGGGCGAGTCTTGCCTTTGATCCAAGGAGACATCGCGTTCGACCATCCCCGCTATGCCGATTACCGCTCCGGAACGGACGCCGGAATTCTGGTCTTTGCCCTTTTCTTTGTGCTGTACTGCGCCGCGAGCTTCATTTTCGGCCGCTGGCTCCGTAAGACCCACGTCATGCTGGGCTTTAACGCGGATGGCTCGTTTCGAGAGGTGCAGCAGGCTCTCGTTCGCAACGGCACGAACCCCTAGGAGGCCTGTCCGCCGGCAGGCAGTTCACTTCCACTCAGTGGAAGCGGACCCTATCCACGCGCCGGTGATGTGGACCACACTGGTGACTAAGAACCCCCGCCACCCTGACGGTGCCGGGCGGAACCAAGTCACCAGGAGTCTAGATGTCATCGTCGACAGAAACGGCTGGAAGCTGTCCCTTCGGATACGGCGCCGAAGCCCCCGAGGGGCACCACGGATACGAGCCTTTCCAGATGAAGGATCCGTTCACCGCCTACGCCGAGCTTCGGACCGAGCAGCCCGTGATGTTCGATGAGCGCGTGGGCCTGTACGTTGTCTCCCGCTACGAAGACATCAAGGCCGTCTTCGAGGACTGGGAAACCTTCTCCAGCGAAAACGCCCAGGCACCCGTCCGTGAACGCGGAGCGGCCGCCAAGAAGATCATGGAGGAAGGCGGCTTCACGGCCTACTCGGGCCTGTCCGCCCGCCGGCCGCCGGAGCACACCCGCATCCGCGCCATCGTCCAAAAGGCCTTTACGCCTCGCCGCTACAAAGCGCTGGAACCGTTCATCCGCGAAAACGTCGTCAAACTCATCGAGCAGATGCTCGCGCGCCCCGAACGCCGCGGCGACCTCGTCAAAGACCTCGCCTACGACGTCCCCACCATCACCATCCTGACCCTCATCGGTGCTGACGTCTCCCAGGTGGACACCTTCAAGCGCTGGTCCGATTCCCGCGCTGCCATGACCTGGGGCGACCTGACCGACGAGGAACAGATCCCGCACGCCCACAACCTGGTGGAGTACTGGCAGGAATGCCTGCGCCTCGTCAGGGTGGCTCACGAACAGGGCGGCGACAACCTCACCGGCGACCTGATCAAAGCACAGCAGGACGGCGCCGAAATCTCGGACCACGAGATCGCCTCAGTGCTCTACAGCCTGCTCTTCGCCGGCCACGAAACCACCACCACCCTGATCTCAAACGCCCTGCGCGAACTGCTGGCCCGCCCCGAGCAGTGGCAGCAGCTGGTGGCGGATCCCAAGAAGATCCCTGCCGCCATCGACGAGGTCCTCCGCTACGCCGGCTCGATTGTGGGCTGGCGCCGCAAGGCCCTGAAGGACACCGAAGTGGGCGGAGTTGCCATCGAAGAAGGCTCCCAGCTGCTGCTCCTGATGGGATCGGCCAACCGCGACGAGAGCAAGTTCGAAGCGGGCGAGGACTTCGACATCACCCGTCCCAACGCCCGCGAGCATCTCTCCTTCGGTTTCGGCATCCATTACTGCCTGGGCAACATGCTCGCCAAGCTCCAGGCCAAAATCGCACTCGAGGAAGTAGCACGGCTCGCCCCTGACCTGCAGCTCGAGGATCCGGACGGCATCGCCTTCCGCGAAAACCTCTCCTTCCGGGTCCCCGAGACCGTTCCTGTCAGCTGGAAGGCCTAACCACCATGCAAAGCAACGAATACATTCAGTTCTTCGACGGCGGCATCGAGCCGAAGCTTGAAAACCTGGGCGGCAAGGGCGCGTCCCTGGTCACCATGACCTCCGCCGGCATGCCCGTCCCGCCCGGCTTTGTGGTCACCACCGCGCAGTTCGACGCGTTCATGGACGAAGCCGGAATAACCGAGGAGACCCACCGGCTCCTCGCCGACCTCGATCCCGAGGACATGGCTCAGGTGGACAAGGTATCCGCCACCATCCGTGCGGACATCTGCTCCCGGCCCGTCCCGCAGGCCATGCGCGAACTCACCGTGGGTGCCTACGAGTCCCTTATGGCCGGGTTCGACGCCCCGGTGCCGGTGGCCGTCCGGTCCAGCGCCACGGCGGAGGACCTGCCGGACGCTTCGTTCGCCGGCCAGCAGGACACTTACCTGTGGCTCGAGGGCGTCAAGGCCGTCACTGAGCACATCCGGCAATGCTGGGCCTCGCTGTTCACTTCACGGGCCATCATTTACCGGCTCAAGAACAACATTCCCAACGAGGGCCTGTCCATGGCCGTTGTGGTCCAGAAGATGGTGAACGCCCGCGTCTCCGGCGTCGCGATCACCATGGATCCCACCAACGGCGACCGTTCCAAAATCACCATCGACTCCTCCTACGGCGTGGGCGAGATGGTGGTCTCCGGCCAGGTCACCCCGGACAACATTGTCCTGGACAAGGTCACGCTCGCCGTCGTGAACGAACACTTGGGTGACAAGCACGCAGAACTGGTTCCGGACGCGGGGGCCAAGCGTCTCGTGGAACGCGAGGTCGACGACGAACGCCGCGGCCGCCGCAGCCTCACCGATGCGGAACTCACCGCCGTCGCGCAGATGGCCAAGCGGGCGGAAAAGCACTACAAGTGCCCGCAGGACATCGAATGGGCCCTCGACGCGGACCTCCCCGACGGCGAAAACCTCCTCCTGCTCCAGTCCCGCCCGGAGACCGTGCACTCCTCCAAGCCGGCTCCCCAGACTGCGCCGCAGCCGGTTGTCTCCGGCGGCTTCTTCAGCGGCTTCAGCGGCACCGTTCCCAAGCAGGCCGTTTAGCTCCCGTAGTCCCTGTCAGTCCGCTTTTCCAACCAAGGCTCACTGTTGAGCCGTATTGAAAGGACCGCCATGTCCCTGAAGTCCTTCCCCAAACCCTCCGAGCTTACGGTCCCCGCCGGCGCCGAGGGCTGGGAAAAGATTTACCCGTATTATCTGGTCTTCCAGGACAAGCTGAAGGAGCAGGAGGACGCCAAGTTCTGGTTCTGCGACAGCCAGCATTGGCCAACCGTGTACAAGCCCTTCGAGACCATCGGCGGCGAATTCGCGGTCAAGTGCCTCGGGCAGTACAACGCCCGGCACCTGATGATCCCGAACGCCAACGGCATCGAGTTCCGCGTCCACCTGGGATACCTCTACATGTCACCCATCCCGGTGCCGGAGGACCAGATTGCTGCCCGGGTTCCGCTGTTCGAAGAGCGCGTGGGCTACTACTTCCAGAACTGGGACCGGCTCCTCAAGGACTGGCACGTGAAGGTCAAGGGCACCATCGCCGAGATGGAAACCATCTCCTTTCCGAAGCTCCCGGACATGGTCCCGATGGAGGACATCACCTCCGGCAAGGGCAAGGACGGTTCCGAAAAGCTGCTGGAAAGCTATGACCGGCTTATCCAGCTCGCCTACCAGAACTGGCAGTACCACTTCGAGTTCCTGAACCTCGGCTACATCGCCTACCTGGACTTCTTCAACTTCTGCAAGCAGGTCTTCCCCAACGTTCCTGACCAGTCGATCGCCACCATGGTGCAGGGTGTGGACATGGAACTCTTCCGCCCCGATGACGAGCTGAAGGGCCTGGCGAAGCTCGCCGTCGAGCTTGGTCTTCAGGCCCACTTCGGGAACACCGACGACGTCGAAACCACCTTGGGCGCGATCGCTGCGGCTCCCGGCGGGGACCGCTGGATTGCACAGTATGAGGGTGCCAAGGACCCGTGGTTCAACTTCACCGTGGGCAACGGCTTCTACGGCCACGACAAGTACTGGAACGAGCACCAGGAAATCCCGCTGGGCTACATCGCGGACTACATCCGCCGCGTGGACGAGGGCCAGGAAATCATGCGCCCCGTCGAGGCCCTCGTTGCCGAACGCGACCGCATCATCGAGGAATACCGCGACCTGCTCGAAGGCGAAAACCAGGCGCTCTTCGACGCCAAGCGCGGCCTCGCCGCCACGGCCTACCCGTACGTCGAAAACCACAACTTCTACATCGAGCACTGGACCATGGGCGTCTTCTGGCGCAAGATCCGTGAGCTGTCCCGCATGATGCAGGCCGAGGGCTTCTGGACCGAACCGGACGATCTGCTCTATCTGGGCCGCAACGAGGTCCGCGATGCCCTCTTTGACCTGGTCACCGGCTGGGGCGTCGGCGCCAAGCCCATCGGCCCGGACTACTGGCCGGAGGAGATCGAACGCCGCCGCGGCATCGTGGATGCGCTCAAGACGGCCCGGCCCGCCCCGGCACTGAACACCCCGCCGGAAATCATCACCGAACCTTTCACCCGGATGCTCTGGGGAATCACCACCGAGCAGGTCCAGCAGTGGCTGGGCGCCGGCGAAGCGGTGGAAGGCGGCGGACTGCGCGGCATGGCCGCTTCGCCCGGAGTGGTGGAAGGCCTGGCCCGCGTGATCACCGATGCTGACCAGCTCTCCGAGGTCCAGCAGGGCGAGATCCTGGTGGCCACCGTCACCGCACCGTCGTGGGGACCGATCTTCGGCAAGATCAAGGCCACCGTCACGGACATCGGCGGCATGATGAGCCACGCGGCCATCGTCTGTCGGGAGTACGGACTGCCCGCGGTGACCGGTACAGGGTCCGCGTCTACCACCATCAAGACCGGCCAGCGGCTGCGCGTCGACGGGACGAAGGGCACTGTCCAGATTCTTGACGCCGAAGACGAACTGCTGGTGACCGGCGCCGGTGCCTACAGCCACAGCCATACCTGAGGTGAATATGCCGACTACGGAATATACTGCTGAAGGCATGGATGCCAAGACGGACCGCACCGTCCTCATCACCGGTGCCGCCGGCGGGCTGGGCAGGGCGTTTGCGCTCGGCTTCGCCGGCCGGGGGTACCGCGTGGCGGTGGCAGACATCAACCTCGAAGGTGCCGAACAGACGGCCAAGCTGGTCCGCGAGCTCGGCGCGGAAGCAGCGGCGTTCGCCGCGGACGTCACCAGCGTGGAGTCCACCGAGGACCTCGCGAAAAGCTGCGCGGACTTCGGAAACGGAAGCATCGACGTCGTCATTAACAACGCCGCGGTGTATGCCACGGTGACCCGCACCCCGTTCGAGGACATTGATCCGGCCGAATGGGACCTGGTGATGAACGTGAACCTTAAGGGCCCCTGGCTGATGACCCGCGCCGCGAGTCCGTACCTGCCCGAGGGCGGGCGCGTCATCAACCTCTCCAGCGCCACGATCTTTAGCGGCTCGGAACAGTGGCTGCACTACGTCGCCTCCAAGGGCGGCGTGGTGGCCATGACCCGGGTCATGGCCAAGGAACTGGGCCGCCGGGGAATCACGGTCAACGCGATCGCCCCCGGCTTCACCCTCACCGAAGCCAGCTACGGGCTCATGGAAAACGCCGAGAACTACGGCGTGGACCGCGGTGCCATCAAGCGGGCCAGCCAGCCCGAGGACATTGTTGGTGCCGCGCTGTTCCTTGCCGGCCCGGACAGTTCCTATTACACGGGCCAGACCATGGTGGTGGACGGCGGCCGGCAGTTCATCTGACCGGCCTGCTTAGCCACCCGACAATCAACTTCAACACCAAGGAGGACCAATGCCAACGGTTCACTTCACCGATGCAGAAGGCGCCGTCCGCGACGTCGAGGGCAACGTGGGCGACTCGGTCATGGAAACCGCGGTGCGCAACGGCGTTCCCGGCATCGTGGCAGAGTGCGGCGGCTCGCTGTCCTGCGCCACCTGCCACGTCTTCGTCCGGGAAGACTGCATTTCGCAGCTTCCACCAATGGAGGACATGGAGGACGAGATGCTCTACGGCACCGCAGTGGACCGCGAGGACAACTCCCGGCTTTCCTGCCAGCTGCGCCTGACGGACGGGACCGAACTGTTCGTCACCACCCCGGAAACCCAGGTGTAGCCGTGGGCACGCACGCAGTGGAGCAGCCAACCGGTACCGCCACCATTCCCACCCAGACCGGGCTCCTCATTATCGGCGCGAGCCAGTCGGGCGTCCAGCTCGCGGTGTCGCTCCGGGCCCTGGGCTTCGAGGAGCACATCACGTTGCTGGGCGATGAGGACCACCGCCCCTACCAGCGGCCGGCGCTGTCCAAGGAGTTCCTGCAGGGCACGGTGGAGAGCGAATCCCTGATTTTCCGATCCAACGACTACTGGGCCGATCACAACGTGGAGCTGGTCAAGGGCGAATACATCGTCAGGATCGACAAGGAGACTGACGGTTCCGGGGTGGCGCACGCGTCCTCCGGCCGGGAGTTCCCCTTCAAGCGGCTGGCCCTTACCGTGGGTGCCCGTGCCCGGAAGCTGGACCTCGACGGCGGGGACCTCGACGGCGTGCTGTACCTGCGCAACGCCGACGACGCCCTGGCGCTGAAGGCGCGCGTGGGCGACGCCACGGATGTGGTGGTGATCGGCGGCGGGTTCATAGGCCTCGAAGCTGCGTCGAGCCTGAAGAAAATGGGCAAGAACGTCACAGTGCTCGAGTTCGGGCCGCGGCTGGTGGGCCGGGCTGTGGGGGAGGAGACGGCCGAGTACTTCCTGCAGGCGCACCGCTCCCGTGGTTTGGATATCCGGCTCAAGACCAGCGCGGCGCGCTTTACGGCGGCCGAGGGCGGTACATCAGTCGCCGCCGTGGAGCTTCAGGACGGCACGGTGCTGCCTGCGCAGATTGTGCTGATCGGCATCGGCGTCATCCCCAATACTCAGCTGGCCGAACAGCTTGGGCTGGCCGTGGACAACGGCGTGGTGGTGGACCGGTTCGCACTCGCCTCGGACGGCACCACCGTTGCCGTGGGCGACGTTGCCAACATGCCCAACCCGGTTCCCGGCTCGGAGCCGGGGGAACGGATCCGGCTGGAAAGCGTCAACAACGCCATCGAGCATGCCAAGGTGGCCGCCTACTCGCTCATGGGCCGGCGCGAGGAATACGCCGGCATCCCGTGGTTCTGGTCCAACCAGGCAGATCTCAAGCTGCAGATCGCAGGCCTGTGCAACGGCTACGACCGGACCGTGCTCCGGCGCGACGAGGAACGCGGAAAATTCAGCGTCCTCTACTACCGCCAGGGCAGGATCATCGCCGCGGACTGCGTCAACGCCCCGTTGGACTTCATGGCCGTGAAGAACGCGCTGGCGAAGGGCCAGAACATCCCGGCAGACGCCGCGGCGGACCCCACCACTCAACTCAAGACCATCACCACGGACAGCTAGCCGCGAGGCCGGCCCACCCGAAGGAGCATTATGAGCACCCCCAAGACGCCGGTCGCCGCGGGCCCCGGCAGCGCCGTTACCGCCCCCGAAGCTGCCGATACGCTGGCTGAGGCGTTCGCCGCGGAATACCGCGTCCGCCCCATCCCGGCTCCGGGCCCGGTGGACACCACTCCCATCAGCACCACGCCCGCTGCCGTTGAGGAGCTGGACGCACTGTGGAAGACCGTGGTGCACGAGACACGCACCCGCGGCAATGACATTCACCTCCCCATTTCCCTGGCTTTCGCCGAGCGCCTGTGCCGGGCGTACCCCGATGCCGACGCCGAAATGGTCCGGGTAGCCACCCTGCTGCACGACACCGGGTGGGCGCACGTGGATGAATCCCGCATCATCTCCGAGGGGTTCACGGGTGACTGGCGCAAGGCAAATATCCGCTACGAGCACGAGCTGCAAGGCTGCCACGTGGCACGACGCGTGCTGCCGGGGCTGGGCTATTCCGCTGCTTTCGTGGAACGCATCTGCGAGATCATCGACGGCCACGACACCCGCCCGGTGGCCCGCTCGTTGGAGGACGCCCTCATGCGCGACGCCGACCGGCTCTGGCGGTTCGACCAGGCCGGCATTGCGCTGGCCTCCACGTGGTTCAAAATGGATCCCGCCACCTACACCGACAGGCTTGCGGTTGAAATCGTGCCTGAGCTCATCACCCAGGCCGCCGTGGAGATGGCCACCGCAGACCTCGACCGGTCCAACGCACTCCTGAAGACGGCGGTGATCCGATGACCTCCGCCACGCACGACGCCCTGGTGTCCAGGCAGGAACTCTCGCTGCCGCACACGCATGTGGACACGATCTTCGTCGACGGCGCCTGGCAGCCTTCAAGGGCCACCGGACGGAACCCGGTCACCGACCCCGCCACGGGCGAAGTCTGGGGCTCGGTACCGGACGGAACTCCTGAAGATGTGGACGCCGCCGTTGGCTCCGCCCAGCGCGCCTTTCAGGGGGAGTGGCCCCGGCTGGCCCCGTCTGAGCGAGCGGCCTACCTGCTCCGGATTGCGGACGAGGTGGAGAAGCGGGCCGAGGAACTGTCCGTGACCAACTCGCGGGAGAACGGCTCACCCGTGGCCGAATCCGCCGGTGCGGCGGCCAACGCAGCCGGCATCTTCCGCTACTTCGCCACCCTCGCCGGGTACCTCGAGCGTGAGGACGTCCGTTCGTTCCCGCGCGGCGGCGGCGAGTCCGTGGTCCGGCGCGACCCGCTGGGCGTGTGCGCGCTGATCGCGCCGTGGAATTTCCCCATCAACCTGGTGATCATCAAGCTGGCGCCGGCGCTGCTGGCCGGCTGCACCGTGGTGATCAAGCCGGCATCGCCCACACCCCTGTCCATCCGGGTGATCATGGACGCCGTCGCCGCGGCGGGTGTCCCGGCGGGCGTCGTGAATGTGGTGACGGGGTCCGGCCGGCTGGGGGATGTGCTGGTGAGGCACCCGGGCGTGGACAAGGTGGCGTTCACGGGTTCGACGCCGGTGGGCCGGAAAATTGCCGCGGCCTGCGGTGAGCTGCTGCGCCCGGTCACGCTGGAGCTGGGCGGAAAGTCCAGCGCCATTGTGCTGCCCGACGCTGACCTGGACGCCATGTCCGAGGTGCTGATCAAGTCCTCCATGCGCAACACCGGCCAGACCTGCTACATCTCCACCCGGATCCTGGCGCCCGCAAGCCGGTATGACGAGGTGGTGGACATGGTCACGTCCACCATCGCCGCCGGGAAGCAGGGCGACCCGCTGGAGCCGGACACCGTGTTTGGCCCCTGCGCCACGGAATCCCAGTACCGGACCGTGCTGGAGTACGTGGAGTCGGGGCTGGCCGAAGGTGCCCGCGCCACGACGGGCGGCCGCGCCGCGTCGCTGTCCGGCGGGTTGGAGCACGGCTACTTTGTGGAGCCGACCGTGTTCGCCGACGTCACCCCGGACATGCGGATCTCCCGCGAGGAGATCTTCGGGCCGGTGATCACCATCCTGAAATACGACGACGCCGGCGGCAGCGTTGAGGAGGCAGTGGCGCTTGCGAACAACACCGAGTTTGGGCTGGGCGGTCTGGTGTTCGGCGCAGATGAGGACGCAGCATTGGCCGTGGCTGACCGCATGGATACGGGTTCGGTGGGGCTGAACTTCTTCGCCTCCAACCATGCCGCACCCTTCGGGGGACGGCACGATTCGGGCCTGGGGACTGAGTACGGGATTGAGGGCCTGAACGCGTACTTGAGCTACAAGTCGATCCACCGGAAGGTGTAACGGCGGTCGCTCCGATGCCGGAATTGGGGCGGCCGTGGGGCAGAATGCGTTTATGACCAACGACGCTCTTCGGCCTGTCTACTTCCTTTCGGACAGCACCGGCATCACCGCCGAAACGCTCGGCAACACTCTGCTGACGCAGTTTCCCGCGAATAACTTCGACCGCATCACGGTTCCCTTTATCACCACGGTGGAGCAGGCCAAGAGCGTGGTGGGCACCATCGACGGGCTGATCGGCACCGGCCCGCGGCCCATCGTTTTTTCCACCGCCGTCAGCAGTGAGATCCGGCAGACCCTCGCCACGTGCCAGGGAATCGTCGTCGATCTAATCGGAACTCATGTCGGGCAGTTGGAGCAGGCTCTCGGGTCCCCGGCCAGCGCCGAACCTGGCAGGGCCCACGGCCTGGGAAACGCCGAGCGGTATCAGTCGCGGATGGCCGCCGTCGAGTACGCGATGGAACACGACGACGGCCAGAGCCTGCGGGCGCTGGAGAAGGCGCAGGTCATTCTGGTGGCACCGTCCCGCTGCGGGAAAACGCCCACCACGATGTACCTGGCGCTGCAGCACGGCATCTTCGCGGCGAACTTCCCGCTGGTGGACGAGGACTTCCAGCGCGAAGGGCTGCCCAAGCCGCTCCGGCCTTTTGTTGAGAAGTGTTTCGGGCTTTCCTCCAACCCGTTGCGGCTGAGCCAGATCCGCACCGAACGGCGCCGCGGCTCGTCCTATGCGTCGCTGCGGCAGTGCGGATTCGAACTGCGCAGCGCTGAGCAACTGTACGTTTCCCACCGGATTCCGTACCTAAACTCGGCTTCAGTGTCCGTGGAGGAAATGGCGGCCACCATCCTGCAGCGCATGAACCTCAAGCATTAGGGAATATTTTCACAAACTGGGTGTGGTAGACATCATGTTGGAAAGAAGGCCCCGGACCTGTCACTGTAGACAGGATTCACGCCCACCGACCGGCTATCGCCGTGAGCGGGCGGCACCACCGCATGCCATCATCTGCAAAGGAGCAGCACCCATGACTACAGACATCCTGTGGTTCTCAGAACTCGGCCTCAAAGACCTGGACCGCGTAGGCGGAAAAAACGCCTCCCTCGGCGAGATGGTGCAGAACCTCACCTCCGCCGGCGTCCAGGTCCCGGACGGCTTCGCAACCACCGCTGACGCCTACCGCAGCTTCCTCGCGGACTCCGGCTTGGACCAGCGGATCGCGGACCGCATGCTCGGCCTGGACACCGACGACGTGACCGCCCTCGCCGCCGCCGGCCAGGAAATCCGGACGCTCATGCGCGAGACGCCGTTCCTGCCGGACTTTGAAGCCCAAATCCGCAGCTCCTACCAGCAACTGGTGGAGAAGCACGGCGGCTCCGAGGACCTCTCCTGGGCCGTCCGCTCCAGCGCCACCGCAGAAGACCTTCCGGACGCTTCCTTCGCAGGGCAGCAGGAGACCTTCCTGAACGTCCGCGGCATCGAGAACATCCTGCTCGCCATCAAGGACGTCTTCGCCTCCCTCTACAACGACCGCGCCATCGCCTACCGCGTGCACCACAAGTTCGAGCACGCCGACGTTGCACTCTCGGCCGGCGTCCAGCGGATGGTGCGCTCCGACGTCGGGGCTTCCGGCGTTATGTTCACCATGGACACCGAATCCGGGTTCCAGGACGCCGTGTTCGTCACGTCCTCCTACGGGCTCGGCGAGGCCGTGGTCCAGGGCGCCGTCAACCCCGACGAGTTCTACGTGTACAAACCCGCGCTGCAGGCCGGCCGTCCCGCCATCCTCAAGCGCGGACTGGGCGAGAAGGCCCTGCAGATGACCTACACGAACAGCCAGGAGATCGGCCGCACCATCGACTTCGTCCCGGTTGAGGCTTCGCTGCGGAACCGCTTCAGCCTCACGGACGACGACGTCGAGCAGCTCGCCCGGCACGCCGTCGCCATCGAAAACCACTACGGCCGTCCCATGGACATCGAATGGGGCAAGGACGGGATCGACGGCGGCCTGTACATCCTGC
>JBDTQQ010000007.1:0-17462 GCA_039932075.1 Pseudarthrobacter sp.
CCGGTCGCCGGTGAGGGTGGTGTCGGGGAGGATGGCGTGGGCGAGGTGGAGGCGGAGGAACTCGGCGGTGGTCTTGCAGCCGTCGTCGGCTGGGGACCGGGGGACAGGGTCGGTGGTAGCGGCGGTGGTGCCGGCGGGCCAGGCGGTGTCGGTTTCGTTCAGGGTTTCGGTGCCGTTGTCCCAGCCGGTGGTCCAGGTCCTGGTGGTCCGGGTGGTCGCGGCGTTGGTGATGGCCTGGGTTCGGGTGCGGTCCACGGCCCCTGCGGAAAGGATCTGGAGGTACTCCGCGGAACGGGAGAGCTCCTCGGTGTGGGCGGCGAATTCGGCGGCCTCGATATAGCCTGCCAGGGCCAGGTGGTCCGGGGCGGCAGCGACTGCGGCGCGGACCACCGCGATCGCTGCTGCCAGGCTCGCCGGCGCAGGCATGGTGGAACTGCTGCCGTTCCCCGCAAGCCGTTCCGTTAAAGCCTCCATGGGAATACTCTGCCGTGAGGCTCTGACATTTTGGCCGGCGTCGGGAGTCTCTACGAGCACCGGGCGGGGAGCCTCGGCGACAGAAGATCCGGCGCGCGTGAGCGCGGCGGCACTGCTGCCGTTCCCCGCAGGCTGGCCTCATCCTCAGAAATACTGGTTGCCGCGAGGGTCATGCGGGTGGTCCTTGGGCAAGGCGGCCTAACTGAGTTCCGGGGAACTCAGGGCACTGGCTCAGGCAGGAATGGTTGCGATCATGGACGACATCAGCGCGGACATCTTAATGTTTGTCACCACGATGTTGAGGACGAAAACGCCGATCAGTACCCAGATGGGCACCAGCCCGCGGCCCCGGGCTACCTTCGCCATGATCACCGACCGTCCGATGACGTACACGGCGCTGCTGAGGAAGCTCCAAGCCCAATGGAACGGTCTTACGACGCCGTCTTTCTTGAGCCGTTGGGAGTCGAAGTAGGCAAGCAGCACCGAAGCCGCGTAGGTGAGGAAGCCTGAGAAGAGGACCAGGAAATAGGCGGGAGTGAAGAGCGACCACGGGTCCAAAGTCTGCTGCCGGCCCACGAAAATGAACCTGAATTCCGGGTTCCAGAACAGCAGAAGAACGGTGGACAGCAACGGAAGTAGGGTGATAACCCAAATCAGCGGGTTGTAAACCGGAGCGTCGCGCCTCAGGAGGGGACGCTCATAAGCAACGGGGACGCTCGCATGTGGACCCGCCGAATAACCGCCCGCGGCGTAGAGACTGGCCCCCGCGTAGGGCCTGGTGGCGGCCGGCCAGCCGTAAGGGACTTGCTGGGATGGGGTGCTGTATTGATCGGTCCAGGCGGAGCCGTCCCACCAGCGGAGCCGTCCAGTGCCGGCCGGATCGGTGTACCACCCCGCGGGTGCGGCCGGGATGTTGCCTGAAGTGCTCATGTGTACTCCCGAATATCCCGGCCGGCCACCTAGGCCCCGTTGGTTGCCATCACCTGAGACGCCGCCGGCCGCCGCGTCCCCCAAGGATCGCGACGGCCAGCAAGGTCAATCAGTTTTAGCACAGTTCCCGAAGGGCTTTATGTCACGCAGCGGCGGGGCCGTTACCTGCCCGTAAGGAAACGATGGATCAATCCCGCCGAGGATCAACGTTTGTGGCTGCGCCGGCGGGAGTAGCACCGCCCTCGTCGGACCAGTCCTGGCCCTGGGTGTCGTTGAGCGCAGGATCGGATTCAACATCCGAGGTCCCGAGGTTCACCGTTTCCGGGTGGGTGCTGTGGGCGGGGACGTCGTCCCCCGCGGTGCCCGACGCACTTGGCGCGGCATCGGCGTCGGACGCTTTTGCTTTGCCATTGCTGGAAGCGTCGTGGTGGACGGCGGATCCGATCACGGTGCCCGCCCTGCGCGCGGCCTCGCCAAGTTGATCCGCAACCTCCGGGGCCTTTTCCTTGATGGCTTCCGTGGCGGCACTGACCTTGTCCTGGACGGGCTTACTGTCCCAGATGCCCGCTGCCCTGGACTTCAGCTTGTCGTACGCAGCCCGGCCGGACCGCGATCCCAGGACGTAGCCTGTAGCGATGCCAATACCCAAAAGAAGTTTCGATTTCATGATGAACTCCTGCCCGTTGAGAAGGTGTCAGTCTCCGGCACGATGGCCGGAGGGAAAGAAAACCGGCCCAGGGAAGTGTCCCGGGGCCGGCTTTCAAACCGGTGACGAAGTTAGCTGCGGACGCTGCGCTTCGTGATCATGCCGTAAACCAGCAGCACGATGATGGAGCCCACGATTGCGAGCAGCCAGGTCTGGATGGAGAAGAATTCCTGCAGCGGCGCGTTGAAGAGCAAGCTACCAAGCCAGCCGCCGAGGAATGCTCCGACGACACCGAGAAGCAATGTGATGAAAATTCCGCCACCCTGTCGGCCGGGAAGGATCGCCTTAGCGATAGCACCGGCAATAAGGCCAAGAATCAGAAATCCAAAGAAGCCCATTTTTGTCGTTCCTTCTTCCTAAGTCAGGGAGGTGCCCGGATGCCGGGTACGCTTCATCCCTCTGCCTCAATACTAATCATGCTTAGTTTCTTTTCGCCACTCCGGGGCCTCGTGAAAGGCTGGTAAGGGGCCTCTCAGTGCCCTGTCCGGTCCGAATCGTTCCCGGCTCCGGGACCCTCATCCAGGACGGCAAGTCGCCCTAGATCCTGCGGATTTAGGGCGAAATCGAAGATCTCCAGGTTCTCCCGCATCCGCTCCGGATTTCCCGATTTTGGAATGACCACAAGTCCCTGCTCAATATGCCACCGCAGCACCACCTGGGCCGGGGTTTTGCCGTACTTTTCACCCAGTTGGGACAGGATGGGAGCCTGCAACAGGCTCGCTCCGGAGCCTCCCAGCGGGCTGTAGGACTCCGTAACGATTCCGTGCTTAGCGTTGAATTCACAATCAGCTGCCCGGGTGATGGCCGGGCTCAGCTGGATCTGGTTCACGGCCGGCACCACATCCGTCTCGGCCAAGAGCCGCTGCAGATGTGCAGGCTTGAAGTTGGAGACGCCGATGGACCGGACTTTCCCCTCGGCCTGCAGCCGTTCAAACGTCTTCCAGGTGGAGACAAAATCGTCGCGCGCCGGGAGCGGCCAGTGGATAAGCAGGAGGTCTACATAGTCCAGCCCCATGCGGGCCAGTGACCCTTCCAGCCCCGCCACAGCGCGGTCCTGCCCTTGGAACTGGCCGTCCAGCTTGGTGGTGACAAACAGTTCACCGCGGTCCACACCACTGGCCCGGATGCCGTTCCCCACACCCTCCTCGTTGCCGTATTTCACGGCGGTGTCGATGTGCCGGTACCCGGCTTCCAAGGCATGTACGACGGCGGTCGCCACCTGGTCGTCGTCCAGCGGCCAAGTGCCGAGCCCCAGTTGCGGGATGGTGTGGCCGTCATTGAGTGGGATGAGCGGTGAGAGTGTCATTTCACCAGTCTGCCCCGACTTAGGCGGTGGCGTCTTCCGGTTCGCAGGGTTCCCACCGCAGCAGGTCCCCGGGCTGGCAGGCGAGGACTTCGCCGAGCGCCTCCAGGGTACGTTCGCCAGGATCAGGATGCGCCCCCGTCACCGTGGCACAGCCAGAGCTTCCGGAGGACAATTCAAGTGTCGGCGGTCCGCTGAAATGATCAGGAAAGCAGGGCAAAAATGGGTGAATCAAGCGCCAATGAACACGTGGTCGGCCGGTTGATCGCATGCATCAACGACCGCCATATAGCGGTCATGGACGAACTGTTTCATGACGACGCGGTAATGCACTGGCCGCAGTCCGGCGAAGTGGTGCGCGGCGCGGAAAACCGACGGGGGATCTACAACGCCTTCCCGCAATTGCCGACCATTACGCCGCGTAGGATGCTGAGCGGCGGAAACCTTGTGGTGGCCGAAGCCCTCCTGGACTACAACGGGCCGAAGTACGAAACAGTGTTCATCTTCGAGTTCCGGGACGGCAGGATCGCCAAGGAAACGGCCTACTGGAGTGAGGCCTTCGAAGCGCCTGAATGGCGGGCCCAGTGGGTTGAAAAAGAACCAGTGGTTGACAAATCCTAGCCCGCGCTCCGCGCCCAACTGATCAGCCGATCGCTCAACGCCATGAACTCGTGGTCGACCACCTGCAGCTCAGGGTGGCTGTCGTACCAGTCGACGATCTCCCGGGTTCCGTCCGCGAAAGGAATGGTGGCCGTGTAACCGGGCACCAGGGCTTTGATTTTGCTGTTGTCGAACACTACCGAGTGGGCCCGGTCCCCGAGCAGGCTGGGCCCGAAGTGCGGACTGTAACCGGTGCTCTGGGCGGCAACGGTTTCGGAGGCGACATGGACCAGTTCGGGCTCGGAAACCCCGGCCGCCCGCGCAAACAGGCCGTAGATCTGGTTCCAGGGCAGGTATTCGTCTGAGGTGATGGTGTAGCTTTCGCCTACTGCCTGCGGCCTGCCCAGCAGCCCAACGAACCCCTTCGCGAAGTCGCGGGCGTGCGTCACCGTCCACAGTGAGGTCCCGTCGCCGTGCACCATGACCGGTAGCCCCGTGCGCATGCGGTGAATGTCCGTCCAGCCGCCCACCAGTCCCACCCGCGTGCAGTCGTAGGTGTGTGACGGGCGCACCACGGTCACCGGAAAGTCATCCGACCGGTAGGCCCCGAACAGCACATCCTCGCAGGCGATCTTGTCCCGCGAATACTGCCAGAACGGGTTTTTCAACGGCGTGGATTCGAGAATCGGCAACCGGGTGGGCGGCTTTTGGTACGCCGATGCCGTGCTGATGAACACGTATTGGCCGGTGCGGCCCCGGAAATGTTCTATGTTGGCCCGCGCCTGATCCGGGGTGAAGGTCAGGAAGTCCGCGACGGCGTCGAACTCCCTCCCCGCCAGTACCGCCCGCACGGCCTCCGCGTCACGGATGTCGGCGTAAAGGACCTCGGCACCGTCCGGCACGGGCCTGGCGGATTGCCCCCTGGTGAGGATGGTCACCCGGTGACCGAGGACGACGGCGCGTTGAGCCGCTGCTGCGCTGATCACTCCGGTGCCACCGAGGAAGAGGAGGTTCCGTGGTGCCACGGTGTCGGCTTCGAGACCCAACAGATTCACCATGCGTAGTCTTCCGGTGCCGGACGATGGCCCGGAAAGATGTCATCGAGTTTCTTGAGTGCCGCGTCGTTGAGCGTGACATCCAGAGCCCGGACGGCGGCGTCGAGCTGTTCCTGCGTGCGAGGACCCACGATCGGTGCGGTGACCGCGGGCTGGTGCAGCAGCCAGGCAAGTGCGACGTCGCCCGGTTCGTGGCCCAGTTCGTCCGCGAGGTCCTCGAACTTTTGAATCTGTTCGAGGTGACTCTTGAGCGTCTCCGCGGCCCGCCCTTCCGTGCGCCGGACGCCCGCGCGTTCCTTCTGCAGCACCCCGCCGAGGAGCCCGCCTTGGAGCGGGGACCAGGGGATCAGACCCAGCCCGTACTGCTGTGCTGCGGGAATGACTTCAAGTTCAACTTCGCGGCGGAACAGGTTATAGATGGACTGCTCGCTGACCAGCCCGGTGTAGTTCCGGCGGCGGGCGGCTTCCTGCGCCTGCGCGATGTGCCAGCCGGCGAAGTTGCTGCTGCCCGAGTACAGGATTTTGCCCTGCTGGACGGCAACCTCGATGGCCTGCCAGATTTCGTCCCAAGGGGTGTCCCTGTCGATGTGGTGAAACTGGTAGACATCGATGTAGTCCGTCTGCAGGCGCTTGAGACTGGCATCCAAGGCGCGCCGGATATTCAGCGCGGAGAGCCTGGACTCGTTGGGACGGTCCGTCATGGTGCCGTAAAGTTTCGTCGCCAGGACGGTCCGATCCCGGCGCTCGCCACCTCCCGCGAACCAACGCCCGATGATCTCCTCAGTCCAGCCGCGCCGCCCGGCTCCGCCGTAAACGTTGGCCGTGTCAAAGAAGTTGATGCCGGCGTCCAGTGCGGAATCCATGATGTTGTGTGCGTCAGGTTCGTCGGTGTGCGGGCCAAAATTCATGGTGCCCAGGCAGAGCCGGGACACCTTGAGGCCGGAACGTCCAAGATGGGTGTACTCCATGGGGATCCTCACTTTCCGGAATTGGGTTTCGACAGGTTCAACCACCCGGGCCTGCCGGGGTTATCCGGCAGGCCCGTCAGTGGTTCTAGAGCTGCGAGAAAGCTGCGACGGCGGGATCCGAACCGATGCGGGCCCCCCGCTCGAGGGCGGTGATCGAGGCGAGTTCGTCGTCGGTCAGTCCCAGGGACGTGGCAGCGAAGTTCTCGCGCATGCGTGCCGAGTCAGCTGACTTGGGAATGACAATGGTGCCGGC
The DNA here is from genome assembly GCA_039932075.1 of Pseudarthrobacter sp. Taxonomy (GTDB): domain Bacteria; phylum Actinomycetota; class Actinomycetes; order Actinomycetales; family Micrococcaceae; genus Arthrobacter. Next base: position 6,290 of record JBDTQQ010000007.1, read on the forward strand.
CGCGAGGTGCCAGGCCAAGACCACCTGGGCGGTGGTGGCGTGGTGGGCCTGCGCCACAGCGGTGACAGCGTTTCCGTTCAGGTCTCCACCCTGGCCCAGTGGGCTGTAGGCCTCCACTGCGATCCCGAGGGCGCGGCTCTTTGCAGCGAGATCGGCCTGCTGGTAGCTGGGGTGAAGCTCGATCTGGTTCACGGCAGGAATCACGTCACTGGATTCGAGCAGCGTGTCCAGGTGGTCCGAAAGGAAGTTGGACACACCGATGGCGCGGAGCTGCTCACCTGCGTACAGGTGCTCCATTTCCTTCCATGCCTGGACAAAGAGCCCCTGCGAAGGAACAGGCCAGTGGATGAGGTAGAGGTCCAGGAATTCGAGGCCCAGCGCCTTGAGGCTGTCCTGGAACGCGTCCTGGGCCCGGCCCTGGTCGCCGTTGCGGAGCTTGGTGGTGATGAAGAGTTCTTCGCGCGGAATTCCGGAGGCCGCGATGGCTGCACCCACGCCCGCCTCGTTGCGGTACGCGGCCGCAGTGTCGATGTGGCGGTAGCCCGCTTCGAGGGCATCCTCGACGATCCGCTGGGTGTCTTCCGGCGGCACCTGGAAAACGCCGAAGCCGAGCTGGGGGATGGTGACGTCGTTGTTCAGCGAGATGTCAGTCATAGGTGACTCCTTTGTTGCTGCAAGGGTGGTTCCTGGGTCTTAGCCGCACTGGAAACCGTTTTCGGAAATGTTCCAAGTATGAGCCTATGCATTTTTCCGGTTCGCGTCAGCCACGTCGCCGCGCGAATACTGCGCAGCCCGCCGGTTACGCTGCCCGCTAGTTAAACACTGATGGCCGCGCCTGGGACGCGGCCATCAGAGATGCAAATCGGCTAGGAGCAGGCAGGCTCAGCCTTCGTGGCGGAAACCCAGCTTGACCCGCACCTGCCAGTCGGCGATCTTGCCGTCCTCGAGATGGCCGCGAATTTCCTTCACTTCGAACCAGTCGAGGTTGCGCAGGGTCTTGCTGGCTTCGGCGATGCCGTTCCGGACTGCTGCGTCAACGCCTTCTTCGGAGGTGCCGACAATTTCAGTGATGCTGTACGTGTGGTTGGACAACTTCGCTCCTCGTGATCGCCTTCGATTCCCGGTTGCGGGCCGTCCTTGAACCCTAGTAGCGATTTCCGGGCGTGGCCAGACCCCGGAGCGGCGCCAAAAGGGTCAGGGTGCCTCCAGAACCAGGCTCTTGAGGTCGTCCAAGGTTTGCTGCATGTGGGAATCCATGGCCTCGCGGGCTTTGGCGGGGTCGCGCGATTCCAAGGCCTCGGCAATGTGCTGGTGGTGGCCGATGGCGTGTTCCTGGATGGTGCGCACGGCCGACGTTTCCGCTCGGCGCTTTTCCAGCACGCGCTGCAGGGGCTCGAAAAGGACGGCAACAAAAACGTTTTCCGAAGCGCGCAGGATGAGGTCGTGGAAGGCGAGGTCGGCCTCGACAAACGCAGCAACATCGTTGACTTCATGCGCAGCCCGCATGGCGGCGACATTGCCGAACAGCGCCTCGATGTCCCCGCTGCTGATCCGGGAGGCAGCCAGTTCGCAGGCCCCCGTTTCCAGCATCCGTCGGAGCTCAATGAGTTGCACGGAGGCCACGGCCTCGTTCTGGCCCTCGGAGGCGGCGCGCAGCACAGCCTCCAGCGAGGCCCAGCGGTTCAGCGGATTCACAAAGGTGCCGCGGCCGCGTTCGACGCTCAGGATGCGTTGCGCCTCAAGGGTCTTCATGGCCTCGCGCACGGTCATCCGGCTCACCTCGTGCTTGGCGCTCAGTTCAAGCTCGCCGGGCACGCTGGAGCCGGGCGGAAAGTCCCCGGCGATGATGCGGTCCAGCAGTTCATCGGCCACAACGCCAACCAGTGATTTCCGTGCCATTTGTCCCCCTTAGCCTCCGTCGCCAGACGTCTGACAAGTCTACTTGCGCGTTTGTATGTGCTGTGCCACACTATTGGAAATGTTAGATGTCAGACATCTTACAGTTACCTTAATACCCATAGATTTCATCACAATGGAGTGCACAGTGACGCTTGAAGCCGACCTCCTGGCCACCTTTCCAGCCGAAGTCCGGATCCCCGCCCGTCTTGTCGCCGACGCCGTGGCCGCCTCCAGTACGGAGACTCCCCGCATGCTGGTGGTGCTCGACGACGACCCGACCGGTACGCAGTCCGTTGCGGATCTGCCGGTGCTCACCCGCTGGGACGTGGAGGACTTCATTTGGGCTTTTGGCCAGGCCAAACCCGCCGTCTACGTGCTGACAAACACCCGGAGCCTGGACCCGGCTGAAGCTGCTGCCCGCAACGAGGAAGTGGTCCGCAACGCCCTGGCCGCCGCAGGTTCCGGCCTGCGGCTCGGCTTCGTGAGCCGCAGCGACTCCACCCTCCGCGGCCACTACCCCCTTGAGCCCGACGTCATCGCCGCCACTGTGGCCGAAGTCAGCGGCGAAGCGACCGACGGCGTTGTCCTGGTTCCCGCGTTCCCCGACGCCGGCCGCGTGACCATCGGCGGCGTGCACTACACCCGCGGTACAGGCGACGACGCAGGCACCCTCACCCCCGCGGCCCAGACTGAATTCGCCAAGGATGCCAGCTTTGGCTACGCCAACTCCGAACTGGCCAAGTACGTCGAAGAGAAGTCGAAGGGCCGCTTCGCCGCGGAGTCCGTGATCGTCCTGGACCTCAACATCATCCGCGCCGGTGCAGCCAGCGCAGGCACCGCAGAAAACCCCGACGGCGACCCCACCGTCAGTGCGGCCATCAGCGCGACGGCGATTGCCGATGCCATCGAACCTGCCACCGATTCCACGCCGATCGTGGCTGACATCGTCACCGAAAATGACCTCCGCGTGCTGTCTTTGGGCCTGGAAGAAGCCGAACGGCGCGGCAAGAAGCTGCTGTACCGTGTGGGCCCGCCTTTCGGACGGGCCCGGATCGGCCAGGACATCCGCACCGAACTCAGCGGCGCCGAGGCTTACGCCGGTAAAACGCCCTCGGAAGCGGGCGGATTGATCGTCGTGGGCTCCCACGTGGGCGTCACCACCCGCCAGCTCAAGGCACTCACCGAGCAGCACAGTGCGGCGCGGATTGTCGAGATCGACGTCGAAAAGCTTCTTGTTGCCGAAACCGAAGCGGCCGCCGACTCTTACCTGAATCAGACCGTCAACACCGTTGTGGACGCGCTCCACGGCGGAGACGTCATCGTTCACACCAGCCGCCTGCTCATCAAGACTGACGACCCCGCCGAAAGCCTGCGGATCGCACGCACGGTGTCCGCCGCCGTCGTCGCCGTAGTCAACCGGACCCTCAAGACCTTCCCGCCGCGGTTCGTCATCGCCAAGGGCGGCATCACCTCCTCCGACGTCGCCGCCCACGGCCTGGAAATCCGCCACGCCATTGTCCGCGGCCCCATGCTGCCGGGCATTGTCTCCCTCTGGGAGCCCGTGGACGGCCCCGCCAAGGGCATCCCGTACATCGTGTTCGCCGGCAATGTGGGCGACGACCAGTCCCTCGCCGACGTCACCCGCAAGCTCAGCAACACCTTCTAGCCAGTATTCAAAGGAGAACACCATGACCAGCAATTACACCGTCACTGTCCTGGGCCTTGGCGCCATGGGCCTGCCCATGGCCACCCGCCTTGCCAGCGAACTCACGGTCCACGGGTTCGACATCGCCGAGCCGCGCCTGAAGCTGGCGGAAGAGGCCGGTATCGCCACCTTCGCCACCGCCCGAGAAGCCGCCAAGGGTGCCGACGCCCTGCTCCTCGCGGTCCGCAATGGCGAACAGCTCGATGACGTCCTCTTCGGTGCGAACGGTGTGGCCGCCGTACTGGAGCCGGGCGCCGTCGTGATCCTCGGCAGCACCGTGGGCACCGAAGCCATCCCCGCCACCGTGGCAAAGCTGGCCGAATACGGCGTCGAACTCGTGGATGCCCCGCTTTCCGGCGGCCCCAAGCGTGCCGGCGAAGGCGACCTGCTGATCGTCGTTGGCGCGTCCCCCGAAGCCCGCGAAAAAGCGGCGCCCGCGCTGGAACTCCTCGCCTCCACCCTGACCGTTGTGGGCGACAAGCCCGGCGACGGCCAGGCCCTCAAGACCGTCAACCAGCTCCTCTGCGGAATCCACATCGCCGCAGCCGCCGAAGCCATGGCCCTCGCCGATGCGCTTGGCTTGGACCAGGCCAAGACCCTCGCCGCCCTCGAAGCAGGCGCTGCCGGCTCCTTCATGCTTTCCAACCGCGGCCCTCGCATCCTTGAGGCCTACACCGAGGATGGCGCCGAGGTGCTGTCCCGCCTGGACATCTTCGTCAAGGACATGGGCATCGTAGGCAAGGCCACCCGCGCCGCCGGCCTGGCAGCGCCCGTTGCCGCCGCGGCCGAGCAGCTCTACCTCCTCGGCCAGGCCCAGGGCCTCGCCGCCGCAGACGACTCCGCCGTCATCAAGGTGGTCGCCCCCACCAAGCGCACCAAGTAGCAAGCCGCCGCCCCCAAACGTACGACGACGGCGGTCCCCCCTCCGCAGTCGTCGTACCTCCCAGCATTCCCCTGAAAACCAGTTCGCTAGTCTTAACTGGCGATGTCAAAGGAGACACACGATGAGCGCACTAGCTCTTCTGGCCATAGCAGCGGCGGGCGTCGCCCTGCTGCTCGTGGCAGTTATCAAGTTCAAAATTCCCGCATTCCTCGCCCTGCTCGTGGTCAGCGTTGCCGTGGCGCTGGTCGCAGGAATCCCGCTGCCGGATGTCATCAAAACCGTCACGGAAGGCATGGGTGGAACCCTCGGCTCCGTGGCCATCCTGGTGGGCCTCGGCGCCATGCTGGGCAAGATGATCGAGATTTCCGGCGGCGCACAGTCCCTGGCCGGCAAGTTCACGCAACTGCTCGGGCCCCGCCGGGTCATCGCGGCCCTGACTGCCGCCGCTTTCCTTCTGGCGATTCCCGTCTTCTTCGACGTCGGATTCATCATCCTGATTCCCATCATCTATGGCTTCGCCAAGGCCGCCGGTGTCAACCCCGTCAAAATCGGGCTGCCCGTCGGCGCCATCATGCTGGCCATCCACGTCGTTGTTCCCCCGCACCCCGGCGTGGTGGGCGGCGCCGGAATCCTCGGCGCTGACATCGGCTGGGCCACCATCCTGGGCCTCACAATGTGCATCCCCGTCGGCGTCCTCGGCTACTTCGTTGCCCGCAAGCTGAACACGCGCGACTTCGCCATGCTTCCCACCACCGCCGAGCAGTTCCGCCTCTTTGGTACCGGCACATCACAGGTTGAGCAGGAAGCTGCGCACGGGACCTCCGCTGTGGCCGTGCAGAACCAGGTCAAGACGGCGCCCAGCCCCACCATGATCATTACGCTCATCGTCCTGCCCATCCTGATGATCATGGTTGGCACCGTCGGCGCGGTCATCCTGCCCAAGGATTCCTTCCCCGCTCAGCTCGCCGCGTTCGTCGGCGCACCGCTGATCGCACTGCTCACGGCCCTCGGCCTGGCGTACTACTTCCTGGGCATCCGCCGTGGCTGGTCGTCCCGGCACACCGGTGAAGTCATGGACTCTGCCCTGGCCCCCACGGCCATCGTCATCCTGGTCACCGGTGCCGGCGGCGTCTTTGGCAAGGTCCTCACGGTGTCCGGCATCGGCAAGGCCCTCGCAGAAGGACTGCAGACCGCCGGCCTTCCGGTCATTGTGATGGCGTTCACCCTCGCCGCGATCCTGCGCGCCTCCCAGGGCTCTGCCACCGTTGCGATAATCACCACCTCCGGCCTGCTGGCAGCATCAGTGGCCGACGGCGGCTTCTCGCCCGTCCAGACTGCGCTCATCCTCATTGCCATCGGCTTCGGCGCCTTCGGCCTCAGCCACGTCAACGACTCCGGCTTCTGGATCGTCACCCGCTACCTTGGACTCTCCGTGGGTGACGGCCTCAAGACCTGGACCGTCCTTACCACCGTCCTGGGCCTGGCGGGCTTTGCCCTGACGTTCCTGGCCTGGATCCTGGTAGGAGGCCTGGGCGTCTGATGCGCACCCGACTCGACCACCTGGTCACCTCCGCCCTCCAGCACGGCTCCGCAGTTCCGGCCTTCACCTGCTACGACTTCACCACCGCCATGGCAGTGGTGGGCGCCGCCGAGGACTCGGGCCGGGGCATCATCCTGCTGGTGGCCCCCAAGACGGCCGCCACGAATAACGGTCTGCGGCTGATCGCCGCGCTCCGCGGCCTTGCGGACGCAGCCTCCGTTCCGGTGGCCGTTCAGTTGGACCATGCCTCGGACCTGAACGTGATGGCCGACGCCGTCGCCGCGGGGGCGGACTCGGTCCTCGCCGACGGCTCGTCCCTCCCGTACGAGGACAACATTGCGCTGGTCCGCGAGGCGCGCACCCTGCTGGGTGCCGACGTCGTGCTTGAAGCTGAACTCGGCGGGCTGGCCGGCGACGAGGACCGTGCCTTCGGCGCCGACGCAGCGGGTGTATCCGTGGCCGGCCTGACGGACTCCGCCCAGGTGGAAGACTTTGTGGCCCGGACCGGCGCCCAGCTCCTGGCTGTCGCGGTGGGGAACGTGCACGGCAAGTACAAAGGCGAGCCGCAGCTGCGCTGGGACGTCCTGCAGGACATTGCCGTGCGGACCCATATCCCGCTGGTGCTCCACGGTGCGTCCGGCATTCCCACGGACGAGCTGGTGAAGGCTGCGGCCATGAACGTGGGCAAGGTTAACTTCAATACCGAGCTCCGCACGGGCGTGCTCTCCACGCTCCAGGACCAGCTGCCGGAGCACCGGGCCGACGGCGAGAATCTCCAAGGCCTGCTGGGCCACTGGAACAGCACGGCCAGGGAGTTCGCGGGGGCAGCGTTGGGGATGCTTACGCGCTGATCTTCCGTACGGGCCCAGCGGTTCCGCGCGGAGACCGAGGCCATGATCATCAGCACATGATCCTGGCCTCCCTCCTTTGTGCTTCTGTTGCCGCGGACCAAGCCTGCCGCCGCATGCCGCGGCTTTCTGGCCGTTACCCCGCCCTGCGCGCACAATATGCGCGCACAATAAAAGAAATGGCAACGGCATTCAGCGCTTGTAGAGGACCGCTCGTGAGTAATGTCAGGGAACAGGGGGCATCCGGGCAGCTGCACGGGCCGGCGCAAGGGCGCGACCCGGCCATCGACCTCGTTCGGTTTGTCTGCCTCGCCCTGGTGGTGGTGGGCCACTGCATGATGGTCAGCCCGGTCCTTCATACGGACGGCACAGTGACTTCGGAAAACACGCTCGGGGACCAGCCATGGTTCGTGCCGGTCATCTGGATCTTTATGGTGATGCCGCTGTTCTTCGTCACTGGAGGTATCACCGGCCTGCAGTCCTGGCAGCGGCTCAAGGCCAACGGCGGCACTGGTTTCGAGTTCGCCCAGGCGCGGCTGCTCAGGCTGGTCCGGCCGGCGGCGGCCCTCCTGGCGGTCATGTTCCTGGGGCTGTGGGCCGCGCTCCTGATGGGTGTGGATCCGCAGGTGGTCCAGCTGATCGCTACCGGCGCCGGCATGCCACTGTGGTTTCTGGCGGCCTACCTTGCGGCCCAGCTGAACATCCCGTTGCTGGCCCGCTTTCACGAGCGTGCCCCCTGGTTGACCGTAGCCGTCCTGGCCGCATTGGTGGCCGCCGTCGACTGCTTCCGCGGAGCCATGCCGTTGCTCGCCTACGCGAACCTGGTGTTCCTGTGGTGCGCCGTGCAGCAGTTAGGCTTCCTGATGGCCGACGGTCATCTGGCCCGGCTCACGCGTTCCCGCCTGGTGGGACTGATCGTGGCGGCGAACCTGTTGCTCGGCGTGGTCACCGGACTGGGCCTCTACACGGGAAACATGCTGGTCAACCTCAACCCGCCCAACCTCTGCCTGCTCCTGCTGGGCGTGTCCCAGGCCGCCGCACTGCAGCTCTTTCGGACGGGGCTCGAGTGGACGTCGAACGTGGGCTGGGTGCGGGCGATGGTCACGGTCGCCGGGCGCCGCGCCATGACGGTGTACCTGTGGCATCTCCCGCTGCTGGCGGGCATGTCCGGGCTGCTGCTCCTCACCGACTTCCCCCAACCCGCGGCAGGCACCGCCGAATGGTGGTGGGCGCGGCCGCTGGTCCTTCTCGGAGTGATCACCCTGCTGCTGCCCGTGCTGGCCGCGTTCGGGCGCCTTGAAGAACGTCCGACGGCGTCCGTCCACACCCGCGGCAGGCCCGCCGCCGCAGTGGTGACGGCCGTCGTCGTCGTCTTCATTCCCGTGGCGGACGCCGCGTTCAAGGGCCTGACGCTGGGACTGCTCGGAGGCGGCGCGGCCTGCTTTGCACTGGCCGTCCTGCTGCTCGGCAGAATGCCGGAACGGGTCACCGGTGATGTTGCTGCCGGGCGTGGCGTCCGCGCTCATAGGGGGTAGGCGCGGCCATTGCCAGTAGGGCCAACTAGTGCCAATGTCGAACCATGACTGAGAACATGATTTCCACAGAGGATGAGTTCAGCCCAGCCGTTTCACTGGCCCGGGACGATGAGCATCACCGTTACGAGCTGAGGGTGGGCGGGAAGATCGCCGTCCAGTCCTTCTTCCAGGACCTGCCCGGACACGTGGATTTCAGCCACACCGAGACCGCGGAGGACTTCAAGGGCCAAGGCTTGGGAAAGGTCCTGGCCCACTTCGCCCTGGATGACGTTGTGGCATCGGGAAAACGGATCATCCCGCACTGCCCCTTCATCGCCGGCTACCTCCGCCAGCACGAACTCTACGTACAGCACATCGACTGGCCTGAAGAGTAGCGCCCCCTCCGGATAAGGCCGGCGGGGGAGTGGTCCGGTCCGGCTAGTCTGGGCGGATGACAACAACAGCCCTCATCACAGGCGCCAGCGCAGGTTTGGGTGCCGAGTTTGCCCGGCAACTCGCGGCCCAGGGCCATCACGTGGTACTCGTGGCAAGGGACCGGGCCCGCCTTGAACAAACGGCGGCAAATCTGCAACAGCGCTACGGAACCACGGCGGAGGTGCTGCCCGCGGACCTGACTGAGGACGCCGGGGTGGCCGCCGTCGTCGGACGCCTCACGGACGCCACACGGCCGGTGGGGATCCTGGTGAACAATGCGGGCATTGGCCTGCTGCGCGACTTCGAGCAGAACAGCATCGCGGACGAGAAGCGGCACCTCAGACTGCATTGTGAGGCGGCACTGGAATTAAGCCACGCAGTGCTGCCCGGCATGCTCGAGCGGGGGACCGGCCGGATCATCAACGTGTCCAGTATTGCGGCGTTCCTGCCGCGGGGGACATACGCAGCGGCGAAGGCCTGGCTGCTCAGCTTCAGCCGTTGGGCCAACCTTGCCTACGCAGCGCGCGGCGTGACTGTCACAGCGGTATGCCCAGGCCTGACGCACACCGAGTTCCATGAGCGGATGGGCATGGATGAGGCGGTGGCACCGTCCTGGGCATGGCTCACGGCGGAGCGGGTGGTGCGTGAAGGCCTGGCGGACAACCTCCGCGGAAAGGCCGTGTCCATCCCGTCGAAGCGCTACAAGGCTGTGGCGGTGGCAGCCCGGGTGCTGCCGTACGGGCTACTCACCGGGCCGGCGCGCAGGCCGAAGTAGCGGGAACCGAACCGCCCGTTGTTGCAACACTCGCTGCCGGACGGCCACCGCCACCAGGATGCCCACCACGGCGCCAACGAAGGTTTCCACGCCGCGTTCCAGGATCAGCACGGTCGGATCCGTCGGCGCCGCGAGCTGGGTCATCAGGAGGATGACCGGTGTGAACGACACCATGGCAAGCCCGTAATGGCGGGTCATGAACAGCTCGGTGGTGAACTGGAAAATGATGACCAGGACGCCCAGGACAACTACCTGATGGGCGGCAAACAAGGGTGCGAGGGCCCACGGTTCGGGCACAATGACGACGGCGGTGACCGCCAACCCGAGGAAGGTCCCCACGATGCGGTGGATCCCTCGCCGCACCCGGCTGGGGAAGTCCGCTCCTGCCAGGGGCACCGCGGCAGCTGCCATTGCCCAGTGCGGATGGCCGCTGCCGCTGAGCACTCCGATGGAGCCAGCAACGCCCACCGCCAATGTGTATCGGGCCGCGTGAACCGCGGCTGCCCGGCCGGCTGGGCCGCGCAGGAGCACCACGTCGCGGCCCGCTCCGCGCTGCCACGACCGGCCACGGACCCAGCCGCCGAAGCCCACCGCCATGGAGAACGCTGCGGCACCTGCGGCGATGAGAAGGGCAATGTACCAAGGGACGTTGGTGGGTACGGAGGCGCAGGCGCCCAGAGCCAGGATGCCGAAGAACGGGCCGTTGGGTTTGAGTTTCACCCGGTCCGAATAGACCGAGCCGACGCCTGCCAGCACCGCCTCGACGCCCACCAGCCACCACGAGTGGCGATGGTTGACGGAGAGGAAGACGCCCACGGCCACCCCGCCGACGAGCACCAGGGCCGCCTGGGACTGATGCCGGAGCCTCAACTGGTGCGGCTCGGACCGGCCATACATCCCCGTCAGTGCGCCGAACACCGCGTAGATGATCAGGTCCGCCCGGCCCATGAGCAGGAGGACGAGTGACGGGACAGCCACGCTGGTGGCCACGCGAAGCGCTGCCAGGTGATCGTTATTAGCGGGTTCCAGCCGGTGCAGGGCGCGTACCTGCCGCATGACGGACTTCACGCGGGCACACCACCTGTCTTTGGTTTCTGCCCCGGGGCCGGAGCTTCCAGACGATTATCTCCCGGCATTACCAGCTCCCGGGCACGGCTAAGGCCCGCCCTGCGTGCTTCCCCCAAGGAAAGCACGCAGAACGGGCCTTTGAGCGCGGGCTACAAGACGGCCGAAACAGGCCGGTTTGTTGTTCCGGGTGTGCTTAGACTCCCGCCGGCACCTTAGCGGCGTCGGTGATGTCCTGGGTTTCGAACGGCAGTTCATCCAGGTCAAGCAGCGGGTTTTCATCCTGGGTGGCCACGAGTTCGCGTGCTTCCGCCTGGGTGTCCACACTGGGCATCGAGCCCGGCAGCGGACGCTGGGCGGATTCCTTCAGGAAGTAGATGGCTACAGCTCCGACGGCTGAGGTAGCCATCAGATAGTACGCGGGCATCATGTCGTTGCCGGTGGCGTTGATCAGCGCAGCCACGATGAACGGCGTGGTGCCGCCGAAGATGGCAACCGCGAAGTTGTAG